>JAGCTK010000164.1 GCA_017963715.1 Alphaproteobacteria bacterium
AAGTGTAACTATTTTCTTTAAAAGTCAAGAGATTTAAGTATCTTGATATCAGAAATCTTTTTATTGAGGAAAAAATCAATGTTTTCGGACAAATGGAACAAACGTTTTATGGAAGTGGCTTTTTTGATCGCCTCATGGTCAAAAGATCCGTCAACCAAAACAGGTGCTGTCATCGTCGGGCCAGACAAAGAAATCCGTGCCACAGGTTATAACGGGCCGGTCAGGGGTGTGGATGATGATGTGCCCGAGCGTTTTGAACGTCCGACGAAATATGATTTTTTTGAGCACGCGGAGCGCAACGCTTTGTATAATGCCTGTTTGACGGGTGTTTCGGTCAAAGGTTGTGTGATGTATGCCACACACGCGCCGTGCGTCGATTGTGCGCGCGCCATTATTCAAGCCGGCATCAAAACGGTGATTACCAATAAAATCATCATTGATGATAAAACGCCTCAAAACACCTGGCGGGATAAATTGACTTATTCGGCACAGATGTTTCATGAAGCCGGTGTCGAATATATCGAACTTTAGTAACTTGCACGACTGAACGATTTTTTTAAATCCGTTAACTTTAAATGTGTTGGTAAGAGATTATATCAACCGCATACAGTGTTATGGGAGAATAATCAAATGAAGTTTTTAATTGCGGACGACCATGCTTTGTTCAGAGATAATATGGCGCGGTATATCACCACGCACCAAAAAGATGCATCGGTCATTCAGGTGTCTGACTTTTATCAGGCTTTGAAAGTGCTCGAAAAACAAAGCGATATCGATATGATTATTTTTGACCTTGATATGACAGATATCAGATGGGAAGACAGTGTCGCTAAAATTAAAAGGCTGGCAAAAAACATCAAAATTGTGGTGATTTCAGCCTTTGAAGATGTCAAACAAATCAAAAAAATGATAACAGCCGGGGTAGAGGGGTATATTCTGCGGCGAACAGACTTAAATGTGCTGAAATCAGCCTTAGATACACTTTTGGCAGGTCAGGTTTATGCGCCGAAAATTGCAAGTGTTGCCGCATCCGAGATTTCGGGCCAATCCAGAAACAAAGCAATTACCGTGCGCCAAAAAGATGTTTTGATACGCTTAGCCGAAGGAAAATCAAACAAGCAAATCGCTTATGATATGGGGGTGTCGGAGGCGACAATTAAACTGCATATTAATGCACTCTTTCGGTCACTTAATGTCTCAAATCGCACGCAGGCTGTAATTACGGCGCAAAAAATCGGTTTGATATAAATGTTAAAAAAACGGCTCTGTTTCAGAGCCGTAATTTGATGCTTAAGCCGTTTTCTTTTTGTGTTTTTTGATTAAAACGGGTTGTGTGCCTTCATTGACAACCTTTTCATTGACAACGACTTCGCTGACATCTTTCATGTCGGGGATTTCGTACATCAAATCAAGTAAAATGCCTTCCATAATCGCACGCAAACCACGTGCCCCCGTCTTCTTTTCAATGGCCTTTTTGGCAATCGCGCGCAAGGCATCTTCGGTGACGGTCAGTTTGACATTTTCCATATCAAAAAGGGTGGAATATTGTTTAACCAAAGCGTTTTTAGGCTCAGTCATCACTTTGATTAAAGCATCTTCGTTTAGGTCATTTAAGGTTGCGATAATCGGCAATCTTCCGATGAGTTCGGGAATAAGACCATATTTAAGCAAATCTTCGGATTGAACATCTTTTAAGATTTCACCGATACCGGCATCATTTTTGGCCGCGACTTTGGCGCCAAAACCGATAGATGTTTCTTTGCCGCGTTTTGAAATGATTTTTTCCAAGCCGGCAAAAGCACCGCCGCATATAAACAGGATATTTGTCGTATCAACGTGCAAAAATTCCTGCTGCGGATGCTTGCGCCCGCCCTGAGGCGGCACATTAGCAACCGTTCCTTCGATAATCTTTAATAAAGCCTGCTGCACACCTTCGCCCGACACATCACGCGTGATAGACGGACCGTCGGTTTTGCGTGTGATTTTATCAATCTCATCAATATACACAATGCCGCGTTCGGCTTTTTCGATATCATAATCGGCTGCCTGCACCAATTTTAAGATGATATTTTCAACATCTTCACCGACATAACCGGCTTCGGTCAAAGTGGTGGCATCCGAGATGGCAAACGGCACATCCAAAATGCGTGCGAGCGTTTGGGCCAAAAGGGTTTTACCTGATCCGGTCGAGCCGATTAAAATGACATTTGATTTAGATACCTCAACATCTTTGTTTTCGGTTTTGCAATTGAGGCGCTTATAGTGGTTGTAGACGGCCACCGACAAAACTTTTTTGGCTTCATCTTGGCCAATGACGTATTGATCTAAAAAGGCTTTGATTTTGGAAGGAGTAGGTAATTCGCCCTCAAAAAGCGGTGTGCCGGATTTTTCATGGTGTAATTCTTCGGCAACGATATTGATACACACATCAATACATTCATCGCAGATATACACGCCGCGACCGGCAATCAGTTTTTTGACTTCGTTTTGGCTTTTACCGCAGAAAGAACAATGTAACTCTTTATCTTCACTCATGGTTTATCCTTATTTGATAGCGTTTCGATTGGTGACGATTTCATCAATTAAACCGAATTTTTTAGCCTCGAGAGGCGTCATGAAATGGTCACGATCCATGGCTTTTTCAATCACGGAAAGTGATTGTCCCGTGTTGTCGGCATAAATTTGATTAAGACGTTTTCTCATATCCAAAATCAATTTTGCCTGAATTTCAATATCGGTCGCTTGTCCTTTGGCACCGCCGGAAGGCTGATGAATCATGATTTGCGAATTGGGTAGCGAAAAACGTTTGCCTTTGGCGCCGCCGGCAAGCAAAAACGACCCCATTGAACAGGCTTGGCCGATACATAAGGTTGAAACATCACACGAAATATATTGCATGGTATCATACATGGCAAAACCTGATGTAATCACACCACCCGGGGAATTGATGTATAAAAAGATGTCTTTTTTGGGGTCTTCCGATTCTAAAAAGAGCATCTGTGCACACACAAGAGAAGCGACTTCATCATTGACCTCGCCGGTTAAAAAGATAATTCGTTCTTTGAGCAATCTGGAATATATATCAAACGAGCGCTCGCCTTTGGATGTTTGTTCAATTACCATCGGAACAAGCGTGTTGTCAAAAATTTCTGCCGCATTTCGAGCCATTTTATGTATCCTTTAAGTAAAAATTAAAATTTTTTAACTAATATACCTTATATTTAATATGAAAATCTTAAATAAAAATAAAAAACAGCACTTTTTTATGTAAAAAAATAAAACGGACGGGAGATAATGGCAATGTTTGAGGCCAAAGTAAAAGAAAAATTAGAATCAACCGATTCAAGACTGAAACAAAACAAAGCAGTGCTTGACGGGTTTGACAATTTTAATCCGTTTGAAACGATGGATGTCAACGGTTTAGCCGTTTTTAAGAATCCGGATTTCGAACCGTATGCCAAAGTGATTGCCAGTCTTCGTGTGACCGACGATAAAGGAGAGTTTTTGCCGCGTCAAACAAGTTGCTTGCAACGTGATTTGTTGCCGACAGCCAGACGATTGGTCTTTCTTGAATTGTTATATCGTGTTGAAACACCGACACAAGAACAATATATTGCGCTTTTGGAAGAAAAATTGCTGCTTTTGTTGGTCAATCTTGTTTTGCCGCAAGAGTTGCCCTTAAACCGCGCCTTAAAACGTGATGAAAGCGCCTTGGCATTAAAAACCTTCAAAGACATGCTTGATAATATTTAATCTGTTTTTATAAAGTTTGCCCGAAGAGCAATAAAATAACGGCTGAAATCACAATGGCCGGGCCGAATGCGCCTGAACGCTGGCGTTTAATCAGACACCTTATACCAAAAACAATACAGGATATCAAAAGCAAAATCGGAACATTTTCCAAGCCGATCCACGCACCGACGGCCGAAAGCAATTTGATATCGCCACCGCCAAAGGCATCAGGATATTTTTTAATAATGATGACACTTGCCAATACCGGAAGCATATATCCGAAAGCGGCGCCAAGCGCGCTCGAATAAGCAGGTGACCACGGTATATAATCAGCAGGCGGCAAAGTTGCGGCGTATAAAAAACCAACAATCAGCAACGGCACGGTTAATAAATCGGGCAATAAAAACATCCGTTCGTCAATTTCATAAAGCAAAAACAATATCGCAATATAGGCGATATAAAACGGGGAGGGAAGATAAACCGCCGCAAGATAAAACGCAAACGCCGTGATAACGCCCCAAATAAGACAATGTCTGATATATTTTTGCATCAAATTGCGATAACGCTTGGAAGATGTGCGTTTGTTTTTTGATGTTTTTTTGGTTGGGGCTATCAAGCGATATAAGGCATAAGCCATTGTTGCCGGCATAAATTTTGCAAATCGGCGTGCCATATAAGGAATGAGAGAGCCGTATATAAAGCCTGCGATAATGTATATCATGATGGTTATCCTTTCATCAGCCGTGCTTTGTCTCGTTGCCAATCGCGATCTTTGATGGTATCGCGCTTGTCATAGAGTTTTTTGCCGTGTCCCAAGCCAATCTCTAATTTGGCGCGACTGTGTTCGTCAAAAAAGAGTTTGAGCGCGACCAGTACGGCGCCTTTTTTGGTTAAAGCATTAGTGATTTTAATGATTTCTTTTTTTGTCAGCAACAACTTTCGGTCGCGTTTTTCGACGTGACTTTCATAACCTTTGTTGACATACTCGGCAATAAACATCTGCGAAATATAAACTTCGCCGTCTTTAATAATGCCGTATGCTTCGTTGATTTGGGTATGTCCCAACCGGATGGATTTAACCTCTGTGCCGGTCAAGACCAGGCCCGCCACAAATGTTTGCTCAATTTCATAATCAAACCTTGCTCGACGATTGACGGCAACCTGTCCTTTGGCAATAAAAGAAGATTTTGAAACCGAGT
>JAGCTK010000019.1 GCA_017963715.1 Alphaproteobacteria bacterium
AAAAACATATCGGCAATTTTAACGGCCTCATCCAAAAAGCCGCCGTGATTGCCACGCAAATCTAAAATGACGCCTTCGCACTTAGAACATTCTTCAACCGCGGTTTTGATGTTTTGCGCCATATCTTTTTTGAAACTGACGACGCGCAGAAGCAAAATTTTATCAATCACGCGTGAGGCAAACGGGCGTCTGATTTTGAGAGGCTTGTTGTCATCGTCATCTTTTGCACCGAAATAGTGCGAATAGCCGTCAAGGCCTTCAAAAACAGATGTAGCAAAGCGATCGGGCAATTTGTTTTGCCGGGCTTGAACGGCAGAATCAACACGCACAGCCTCATTCATGATATCATGGCACAATGCAACCCAAGCCTCAATGTTGTCACTCTCTTGCGGCCATGGAAATTGTTTGACCATGCTTTTGCCGTTGTATAAAACGATTTTTTTTGATGTTTCTTTAAGTTCAAGTGCGGGGCTGATTTCGGTGAGCGTTTTGAGGCCTTTTAAGGCAATTTCTTTGTTGGAAAGATCATTGATGTAATCGCGTCTTAATGTTAAAAAAACGTCATTGATTAAATCTTGCGCGCAAAGTTTAGGCATGTTGCAGGCAAGGGCACAAAAAACAAAGAAAAGAAACAGGCATATTTTTTTCATATCAGCGCCTTTCAATTTGATAAAAATTCAGCCACGAGCGGCGTGTGATCGGATGGTTTGTCGACTTTTCTTAAAGACTTGTCAACCGCGCACGAAACCAAATTTTGCGCCATCGCGGCAGATAAAAACAGATAATCGATTCGCATACCGAAATCGTTTACAAATGCAGACGGGCCGTAATCCCAATATGTATAGCCGTTTTGTTTTGTATCCATGCACTTAAATGCGTCGTAAAAGCCCATATATTTGAGTGCGGTCAAAAGTTTGCGGGCTGTCTCGTTTGTAAGCGCATTTTTTGCAAAAGGTGTTTCGTCATACACATCATCTTTGGATAAAATGACGTTAAAATCACCGCCGAAGATGATTTTGTCATAGGTTGTAAGCAGTTTTTTAGCGTGTGCATTAAAGGCTTGCATAAACTCAAGTTTGGCATCAAATTTAGGCCCGGGCATCGGATTGCCGTTTGGCATATAAACGGACGATATTACAATGTCATCATACAAAACTTCCAAATAGCGTGCCTCATCGGACGGAAAATCGGGCAAATTTTCATGCAAAACGGTAACATTCTTTTTGGATAACACAGCCACGCCGTTGTATGCTTTTTGGCCGAAAACGGTGGCTTGATAGCCGCTCGCATTAATCTCGAAAAACGGAAAATTGTTAAATTCGGTTTTAATCTCCTGCAACAACACAACATCGGGCGATGTGTCGGCAAGCCATTGCACAAAAGTATTCAAATGTGCATTGATTGAATTAATGTTAAAAGTTGCAATTTTCATACGTTTACTTTACTTGAAAAAAAATATTTATTCAAGGCTCAATCTTAAGTGATTATAAAGTTTTTCGGGCTAAATTATAAGGTAAATAATGCAGAAAAATAAAGAGGTTTGCTGATGAAAGAATTGTTTAATAATCCTAAAGAAGATGAATATTTAAGCGAATTTCGCCAAAAAATAGCACAAGATATTGAAGATGATATTGAACAACGCCGGCATGAACTTGAGCGCTCGCGCAACGGTTTTATCGGCACAATCGCAGGTATTGTGTTGGCCGGTCTTGTCAGTTGGTTTTTACTTTTGCCGCATTTCGGATATCAAAGAGACGAGCAAATTCCCGTGATTAAACGGCCGATAACACCGGCAAAAATTCAGCCGAGCGAGCCGGGTGGTATGAATATACAAAATCAAGATAAAATCGTTTATGCTTTGGTTGAAAAAAATGAGGTTGTCGATACAACAGTCGAAAGTCTGTTGCCACCGCCCGAAACACCCAAATTGCCGACTATTGCGGCGAGTGAGAATACTCTACCTATCGGGGCAAATATGGAAGAATTGATTGATTCGGTTGAAACAACGGCGACCGAAAAAATGCCGATCCCAAGCAAAATTGATGTGATTGATGTAAAGGTTAAAACAGAGCCGCAATCATCTCAAAAGGTTGTCACGGTGGTTGAAAAAGTGCAAGTTGAAGTTGCACCTGCACCGGTTGAAACAAAGACCGTCAGCAGCAATACCTCAGGTCGTTATAAGGTGCAGTTGATGGCCTCGTCTAAAAAAGATGCGCTTGAAAACGGCTATCGAACGATGCTTAAACAATATACCGTGCTTAAAAACAAGCCTTATGTGATTGAAGAAGGCAGCGACGGTTTGTTTCGCTTGAAAGTCGGTTCGTTTGACAACAAAAAATCGGCAGAAGACGTTTGTGCCGAAATCAAAAAGGCCGGCGGCAGTTGTATGGTCAAAGAATAAAAGGAACACATTAAAGATGAAGCCGATTTTAGGGGCAATACTTTCTGTTTCATCCGTCCGTTTGAAGGATGATGAAAAGCGTTTGCTTGAAAGATATAACCCGGTCGGTGTTTCGCTGTTTTCAAGAAATATAGAAAATATCAAACAGACAAAGGCTTTGATACAAAATATCAAAGAGGTCATCGGTCGGGATGATGTTCTCATCGCCTTGGATGAAGAAGGCGGCCGGGTTGACAGGTTAAAGCCTTTGACGGATATTCGCCTTGCTTCACAAGCCTTAATCGGGGCTTCGGGGTCGGTCAAAACCGCTAAAGCGCATGCCTATTTGGTATCAAGTATGATGCATGATGTCGGGGCAAATTTTAATTTTGCACCGGGGCTCGATTTGGAATATGCGACGATGACAACGGCCCTTCAATCGCGTACTTTTTCAAAAGGGCCTCAAAAAACGGCTCGGCTCGGTCGCGCATTGTGGCAAACGTATGTGAAAGAGGGAATTTGCCCGTGTATCAAACATTTGCCTGGACATGGACGGGCCAAAGTCGATCCACACCTTCATTTACCGACAATTACGGCATCTCTTGATGAATTGGCGCGTGATTTTATGCCCTTTGTGCAAAACAACGATTGTCCGGCCGGTATGGTGGCGCATATTGTCTTGACGGCCATCGATAATCAAAAGCCGATGACATTTTCTAAAAAAGGTATTGAAAATATCATCAGAGGCCGCATCGGTTTTGACGGATTTTTAATTTCGGATGCCTTGGAAATGGGGGCGTTAAGCGGTTCGGTTGCTGATAGGACGAGGCAGGCACTTGCGGCAGGGTTGGACGCCGTTTGCTATTGTATGGGTGATTTAGATGGCTTAAAAGCCGTGTGTGAACACGCCAAACCGCTCTCCGATGATGCACTTTTAAGATTTGAAAAGGTCAGTAAAGTTTTAAAAACACACAGGCCTCAAAGAAACCTTGCATTTATTAAAGAAAGGTATTATTCTTCTATCAGTCTGTCGGTCGAACAAAAAATTGAATATGATGCGACGGAAGTGTTGTTCAAAATGAAACAGGGAGAAAATAAATGTTAGGTTGGTTACTTGTTATTATCGTGGTTGCGGTGATTTTTTCGGCACACAAATTGCCTGCTTTTAAGGGTGATTTAAAAGTCCTTGCAGATAAGGGATTGGCAGCAGCCAAAAAAGGCAAAGAAAAGGCTGAAGAAAAAATCAATGCGGCTAAAGAAAAACGCAAAGAAAGCAAAGAAGCCAAAAAAGAAGATTCTAAAGAAGATAAAGCTGAGGAAGAAGATTCTAAAGAATAATATTTTCTTTTGACCGATAAAAAAACACGCCCTCTCAAATTTGATGAAGGCGCGTTTTTTTTTGATCAAAAAATTACTTACTACTTTTTTTGGCCGTCGAAGTAGATTTCTTTGCTGTCGAAGCAGACTTTTTGCATGCAGTTTTTGTGCATTTGCAAGCAGACATTTGTTCCACAGCCATAGACCAGAATTTTTCATCCTGACCCATCGGACAACCCGCGTTTTGCCATAAATAATAAGCAGCTTCTCTGATGTAATTTTCATTACATTTTGAACTTGCCATTGTAAATTCTCCAAGAAAATTTGTTAAAAACAAGGCTAATATATACCTTTTTACATGTGTCGTCAATATTTATTATTCAAATTGAAAAAAATTATTTTGTGGCCACCTTTTTATCGGTATCGAATGGTGACGGTATTTCTATCGCCGGCAACAAGATTGGCCTCTTCAATGGTATAAATACGCCGTCTGTCATAATCACCTTTTAACAAAGCATCAAGTGAGTGATATGTTTTGGAACCGACTTCTAAAAGTTGATGATTATCAGCGGCCGCCACAA
>JAGCTK010000165.1 GCA_017963715.1 Alphaproteobacteria bacterium
AACAGATTCATCCTCAGCCGTCCTGAACAAGATGACTCCTTGTGTCTTACGACCGGCAATTCTGATATCCTCGACCGGCATCCTGATGAGTTTTCCGGCATCAGTTACCATCATAATCTGGTTATCATCTTCAATCGGGAACGAGCTGACAATTTCCTTATTACGAGCAGACATTTCCATATTGGCAATACCTTGTCCGCCACGTCCCGTCACACGATATTCGTAAGAGGAAGAACGTTTACCATAACCTGTCACGGTCACGGTTAAGATAAATTCTTCTCTTTCTTCCATCGCCTTGAATTTTTCAGGTGTCAAGAGGTTTAAGAGGCCTGTTTGTTCCGGTGAAACATAAACATCCGTACCATCTTCCAAAGCCGTACGTTTCATGGCAGCACTGATGCGCAAATATTCGTCGCGTTCATCGGCATTGGCCGTGATGTGTTTGAGCATTGACATCGAAATAACTTCGTCATCTTTGCTGAGTTTAATGCCGCGAACACCGGTCGAATTACGACCGACAAACACACGAACATCTGTCACCGGGAAGCGGATGCATTTACCCGATTTGGCAGCCAACATCACATCGTTGTCTTCGGTGCAAAGTGCCACATTAACAAGTTTATCACCTTCGTCGAGTTTCATGGCAATCTTGCCGTTTGATTGAACGTTAACAAAGTCCATGAGTGAGTTGCGGCGGACATTGCCAAGCGCCGTTGCAAACATAATCGACAAATCCTTGCACTCTGCCTCGTTTTCTGGCAATTTCATAATGGTGGTGATATTTTCGCCCTCATCTAAAGGCAACAAATTCACAAACGGCTTGCCTTTTGATGTGGGTGAGCCCAAAGGTAGTTTGTACACTTTCATCTTATAAACCAAGCCTTTTGACGAGAAGAACACCACGGGCGTGTGCGTTGAAGCCACAAACAAACGTGTCACAAAGTCTTCTTCTTTGGTGGTCATGCCCGATTTGCCCTTACCGCCGCGTTTTTGGGCTTTGTAGGCATTCAAAGGCACGCGTTTGATATAACCGGCCTCGGTCACGGTCACAACCATTTCTTCGCGCTGAATAAGCGATTCCACATCGGTATCATACTCAATATCTTCAATCGTGGTCAATCTCGGTTTGGCATACTCGGTTTTGACCTCGACCAGTTCATCACGCATGATGCCATAAAGTTTTTCACGGCTGGCAAGAATTGAAAGAAATTCTTTAATATCGTCACCTAAGTTCCTTAAGTCTTCGTGAATTTTATCACGTTCCAAACCTGTCAAACGTTGCAATTTCAAATCCAAAATCGCTTTGGCTTGATCTTCGGATAGACGATATGTCCCGTTTTCAACCTTATGGTCAGGTTCGGCAATCAGTTCAACCAAAGGCTCAATATCGCGTGCCGGCCAATTGCGTGCAAGCAAAGCCTCTTTGGCTTCCACCGGAGACGGTGCCGTACGAATAAGTTCAATCACCGGATCCAAGTTTTCAACGGCAATACCGAGACCAACCAAAATGTGTGCTCTGTCGCGTGCTTTGCCAAGTTGATAAATCGTACGGCGACGAATAACCTCTTCTCTAAACTCAACAAACGCACTGATAATGTCTTTTAGGGTCATCATCATCGGCTTGCCGTGATTGATGGCCAGCATATTCATACCAAAACTTGTCTGAAGCGGTGTATATTTATAAAGTTGGTTTAAGACCACATCGGCCTGAAAATCTTTTTTGATTTCAATCACAACGCGCACGCCCTGACGGTCCGATTCATCTCGGATATCCGAAATACCCTCAATACGCTTTTCTTTGACCAGTTCGGCAATACGTTGAACAAGGGCAGCCTTATTGACCTGATAAGGAATTTCATGGACAATGATGGCTTCCTTGT
>JAGCTK010000166.1 GCA_017963715.1 Alphaproteobacteria bacterium
GATTTTCATCGTATGGATGTCATCAAAGAGCGTGCCGAGCGCCTCGGTATCAAAAATTTACGCCTCATCAATCGGCTCCAAGACACCGATTTTGATTGTTTTATCATCGACAGTCCCTGCTCCGGCTCGGGCACATGGCGCCGTGCCCCCGATGCCAAATTCCGCTTAACACCCAAGCGTTTGGAGGAACTTACAAAAATTCAATTTGATATTTTGCAAACCGCTTATCAACACACCAAATCGGGCGGTCGTATTATTTATATGACGTGTTCCATCCTCAAAGATGAAAACGAAGATATTGTCAATAAATTTGTGGCTGGGCACCCAGACATCAGTTTTCAGGACCACAAAAAACTTTGGCAGCAAAAAATTGACACGCCCTACCCGTTTACCACTTCAGACTATTTGAATTTTTCCCCCCTTTTGACCTCAACGGACGGCTTTTTCTTTTGCATGCTCCACAAACATTGATATCCGAGGTACAAAAAACTTGCAATTTGGCGGCAACTTTGTATAATCACCTTATGTCGAAAATGCCGAATTGTTACAGATATGTAAAGGAATTGTGATGACATCTCAAAGCATAAAAATTTCGGTCATTATGCCCGTTTACAACGTCGAAAAATACCTTGAGCGTTGTTTATCAAGCATTTGCCATCAAACATATCAAAATATCGAAATCATTTGTATTGATGACGGCTCCACAGACAAAAGTCTTGAAATATTAAAACAGTTTCAAGACCGTGACGAGCGCATCAAAATCATCTCGCAACAAAACGGAGGAGTATCCAAAGCACGCAACAAAGGTCTTTCAGAGGCTACCGGATCATATATTTATTTTATGGATTCCGATGATGCTCTGCATCCTCAAACTTTTGAGATATGTCTTCATTTTGCACTCAAACATCAGGCCGAACTTGTCTGTTTCGGCTTCAAGCCTTCAGACGGCCATTTACTTGAAACATCGCCCGTTGATATATCCGCGCTCAAATCTTATGATACAGATAATCCGCTTTTTCGGTGTTTACAATCCGGTCCGTTTCGCATTCCTTTTAACGTATGGACAAAGTTTTATGCCGCCGAGTTACTCAAAAACACACGCTTTGTTGAAAATATTTATTTTGAAGACGCACCACACACGATTGAAATGTTGCTCAAGCACCCTAAAACCGTCATTATTGATGCCAACCTTTACTTTTACACCAAAAATTTGTCTTCGATTTCGCATCAAAAAGCCACTTTAAAATCACTTCAAGATTACCGCACCGGCATGCTGCAAATGTATACAGCCGCTCTTAAAAGCGGTTCGAAAAAAGACCTACAATACATTCGGCACGTTATTTTTCCGCGATACATCAACAATCAATACAAATATTGCCGACAAGCATCACCCGAGCGACGGCATGAACTGTATACTTATTTTGCACAATCTCTTAAGCAATACAAAAAATATAAACTGATTGATTGGACCGGTTGCGGCTTATTTAAGAGTTTGAGATATATCTATTTAATGCTCAAATATTAACGGTAAATTTCAAAGCGGTGACATAAAGCAATCATCTCTTGCGCCGTTTTTTCAATAACCGATTCGGCACTGCCTGCTGCCAAAGCATCCACAACATCCGAGATGGCATGACCGATTTTTTCAAACTCGGCCTCCTTAAAGCCGCGCGTCGTACCGGCCGGCGTTCCGAGACGGATGCCTGATGTTACTTTTGGCGGCTGTGGGTCAAAAGGAATCGCATTTTTGTTGCAAGTGATATGCGCTCTCTCAAGCGCCTCGGAAACCACGTCACCCGTTAAACCCTTTGGTCGCAAATCAACCAACAACAAATGCGTATCCGTACCGCCCGAGACCAATTTAAGCCCGCGCTCAACCAAAACTTCGCCCAACGCCTTGGCGTTTTTAATAACCTGCGCGGCATAATTCTTAAATGCCGGTGTCAAATCTTCCTGAAAGCACACGGCTTTAGCCGCAATCACATGCTCCAGCGGTCCGCCTTGCGTACCGGGAAAAACAGCCGAATTGATTTTCTTGGCAATGTTTTCATCATTGGTCAAAATCAAACCGCCTCTCGGTCCGCGCAATGTTTTATGCGTGGTTGATGTCACAACATCGGCATATTTTAACGGATTTTCATGAACGCCGCCGGCCACCAAACCTGCAAAGTGAGCCATATCAACCATCAAATAAGCCCTTGCTTTGTCCGCAATCTCGCGAAATCTCTTAAAATCAATGGCCCGCGGATATGCCGAACCGCCTGCAATAATCAATTTCGGCTGATGTGAAAGTGCCAACCGCTCCACCTCATCATAATCAATCAAACCCGTATCTTCTTTGACGCCGTATGAAACAGAATTCAGCCACTTACCCGAAATCGACACTTTAGCACCATGTGTTAAATGTCCGCCGGCGCTTAAACTCATCCCGAGTATTGTATCACACGGTTGCAAAAGCGCGACATAAACAGCCGTATTGGCTTGGCTGCCCGAATGCGGTTGCACATTGGCAAACCCGGCATTAAAAAGTTTTTTGGCGCGTTCAATGGCCAATGTCTCAATTTCATCAATCACGCCGCATCCGTGATAATAGCGGTGCGACGGATAACCTTCCGCATATTTGTTGGTCAACACCGAACCTTGCGCTTGCATCACCGCTTTTGAGGCATAGTTTTCCGAAGCAATCAATTCAATCTGTTCCAATTGCCGCACATTTTCTTTTTCAATCAGGTCAAAAATTTCTTTGTCTTCGCCCTCAAGCGTCTTTTCAAAATCCATCATAATGCTTTATTCCTCATCCAATTTATCGATTCGTTTTTGGTGGCGCCCGCCCTCAAATTCCGTTTGCAAAAAAATATCAATGCGACGCACAACATCATCAAATGCCATAGTCCGACCGCCAAAAGCAATAATATTCGCATTGTTGTGTTTTTTGGCCATTTGCGCCGATACATCATCATACAACAAGGCGGCCCGAATACCTTTCAAGCGGTTGGCAGCCATTGAAATACCGACACCCGTACCGCAGATAGCAATTCCCAAATCTGCTCGGCCGTCAAGAATATGGCGCGCCATTTTAACGCCATAATCCGGATAATCAACCGGTTCAGGCGTATAGGTGCCTAAATCTTCCAACTCAACATTTTTCTTTTGATAATGTTCAATCAATTGTTGTTTCAAAGCAAAACCGCCATGATCGGCCGCAATCGCAATTTTCATGACACATCTCCCTTTAATTTCAAGATGGTTTTACTTAACAATAAATCATCTTAAAATAAAAGTTTTTTTTGCGGTTTGTTCAAAAAAAGTGCAAAATGTCAAAAAAAAGTGTTGACGAGGCCTAAAAAATTTGTATATAAGGGATATACCGTAAGGTACCGAGGCGGCCGGTTGGCAGAATGGCTTATGCAGAGGACTGCAAATCCTTTTATATCGGTTCAATTCCGGTACCGGCCTCCAATATTCCGACTTAGCTCAGCGGTAGAGCAATCGGCTGTTAACCGATCGGTCGTCCGTTCGAACCGGACAGTCGGAGCCAAGTAAAAACCTGTTTTTATTGAATAAAAACAGGTTTTTTTATATATCAAACGCGCCATTAAAATTTTTAGAAAAAAACTTGACTTTTTGTCAGATTTAGGCTATATTGCACTTATCAAATTTTATTATGTTTCAATTTTTCTTAAACTACCTACATATGAATAAATGCATTTATAGGCAAGAACAGCCGAAAGCCGTCGTATTTATTTATTCTGACGGTGAAAGCAAAGTTCAAATCTTTTCAAATCAAATCAGAAAAAGGGTTGAAGACGGCCCTTATCTTGAGTTTGATGTGACAATTCCTGAGGCTCTCAAAGCCGAGATTAAGTCAATCAAATCTTGGAAAGTTGGCCAAAGCGACGCTCTCAAAGCATTTTGCCGGGATTGCTTACAACAGGCAGCCCGGAAAAATTCATTTTTTAACTGTTTTATAAACGTATAGAAAGATGAAGATGATTAAAATTGCTAACCGAAGATGCGGGTATGACAGAGCACGCATTTTTGTTGATCTTGACAAGAAGATGGTTTTGGCCGCCGGCCGGGAATGTTTATTTTTTGACGGTCCACTCGTCATTGTCAATGTCGTCTTAACCGATGATATGGCAAACGAAATCGTTTCGTGGAATCAAACGCCGAAACGTTACCGTAAAAAGAGTCACAACTTAAGAGGTCTGATTGCGACCGCCTATCAAAAAGCGGCCGATCGAGACGGTTGGTTTGAAAAATTTATCAAATGACTTTGTTCCTCCTTTCGCACTACTGCGATTGGAGGATTTTTTGTATCTGGTTGTTCTCATTTTGCATCAAACTTTCGGCTTGTTTTTCAAGGCTCATGATGCTACCAAGTTCAGAATATTGATAATCTTGCTCTTTGGGTTTCATGTCAAAATCCGAAAAATCAAAAAATGATGCCAAAAGCATACCGCAAACAAAAGAAAAACTCATCAATATCGTTTCTTTGAATATTGCCGAAAACGTTGCTTTCCAGTCGGTATCACGTGCATTGTCTTTTAAAACAGGTCTAAAAAAATATACATACCCCGCCGAAAAAATAAAAAACAACAAATAAATATGATAATGTGCATAAACGGTTTTCAGTTGTTCTCCATCCAAAAACACATAGGAGGCAACACCCGTCAACCCGCCGAGCAACACGGCCGGATTAAAAATAATCCCTGTCGTAAACAGTGCCAAAAAACCTTTGAGCATAATCAGTCTCTGTACTGTCCGATTGTGTCTTCAATTTGCACGCTGACAGCATACACCAATTGCTCGTCAGGGGCTTCAACCCGCACCTTAATCACGGGTTCCGTACCTGATTTTCGCACAATCACCGATCCGATACCCTGCATTTTTTGCTGCATTCTCAAAATCACATCTTTCACATCCGGAGCCTCATAGGCATTATTCATCTCATCGGTACCTGCAAAACGGATATTGGTGATTTTGCACGGACATTTTGTAAACACCGGAAAGATTTCGCCCGACTTACGCCCGTCTTCTTTAACGGCCAAACAGCACATTAAAGCGGCAATCAATGCATCACCTGTTCGCGCATAATCCAGCAAAACGATGTGTCCCGATTCTTCCCCGCCGAGGCTGGCACCGATTTGGCGCATTTGTTCAATCACATACCGTTCACCCACATTAGTGCGATAAAAGCTGATGGCGCGTTCATGTAAATATTTTTCCAACCCTAAATTTGACCAAATCGTTGCCACAACCGCATCACCTTTGAGTTTATCATGACGGTGCAAATAGTCTGCCAAAAATGCAATAATCTGGTCGCCATCGATCCGATGCCCTAAATGATCCACCACAATCAACCTGTCACCGTCACCGTCCACCGCAATACCCAAATGTGCGTGCGAATCCACAACCGTTTGCTCTAAAATTTCGGTATGTTGCGAACCGCAATGTTCATTGATGTTGTACCCGTTCGGTTCATTTGAAAGCACAATCACGCCGGCGCCCAAGGTTTTAAATATTTGCGGCATAAATTTCGAAAAAGCACCGTTGGCACAATCAATCACCAGTCTTAAACCTTCCAAAGCATTTTCCGTCGGTGCAAGTTTCAAAACATTTTCGATATACGTCGGCACCGATGTTTTGTCTTTGTATACTTTGCCGACCTCATCAACCGAACCAACAAACTTTTCATCCGAAATCAAAAGTTCTTCCACTTTTCTGTTCCACTCATCCGAAAATTTATTGCCATACGGCCCGATCAATTTAATACCGTTGTCGCGATACGGATTATGCGAAGCCGTAATCATAATCCCCATATCAACATCCAAATCTTGTATCTGCGATGTCACAACCGGCGTCGGTGCCACCCGCATTTTAACAACATCGACACCCATCGAGGTAAAACCGGCCGTCAGTGCCGCTTCCAACATATAACTTGACACGCGCGTATCTTTGGCAATGGCCACCCGTTTTTTTGTTGTGCAAATCAATCGACTGAGCACTTGTGCCAACCTCAAGGCGACCTCGGCCGTCATCGGAAAACTGTTGGCCACACCCCGCATGCCGTCTGTTCCAAAAAGTGCATGTGCCATATGATATCTCCTTTTTTGTTATCTTAAAAATAATCTAAAAAAAAAAGAGAGCCTTTTAAAGACTCTCTTTCAAAGCATTCACATCTTTTAGAAGACATAACGCAAACCGCCGTAAACCTCGTTTGCTTTGATATCTTCTTTACCTTCAAGTTTACCCATATTGTAGTAACGATAACCGAGGTCAACGTTCAAACGATTGGTCACTTTAAGTGATAAACCGGCGCCTAAAGCCCATGTGAAACGGGTTGTTTTTTCAGCCGTGTCAAAACCTGAAGTATGGTCAATATCGGTATACTTCATCTTTGTCCAACCAAGACCTAAACCAACATAGGGTGACCACCAGTTATAAGGCAAAACGTCATAATACATATTAAACATATAAGAATATGTTTTGAATTTTAAGGTGTTACCGACATATTTGGCTTCATCTTTGGCATGTTTACGCCAAACATATTCAAGTTCCGCTCTGAAATATTCATAACGATAACCCAAAGCACCGCTCAACATCAAACGATGATCATCAAGTTTTCCACCTTCGGAAGTACCTTCATGTTCCGTCACGCCGCCACGAAAAGCACCGTAAATACCGTCACATTCGGCATGAGCGGCATTTGCCAAAGCGGCAAACAATACAAGCGCCGATGCACCGCAAAGTAATTTTTTCATCAATAAGATCTCCTTAAAAAGTGTTTTCAATACAAAAGCAGGGTATCTTAAATTGATTAAAATATAATTAAAAACGCACCCTCGATATAAGGATGCGTTTTTTATTTCGACTTTTGCGATTAAATTACATATCGCTTGTGCGAACGACCGTCACAGCACGACGATTTTGTGCCCAAGCCGCTTCGTTGCTACCCAAAACAGCAGGTCTTTCCTTGCCGTAAGAGATTGTCGAAATGCGGTCTGCATCAACACCGTGAGAAACTAAATATTCTTTAACGGCGTTGGCACGACGTTCACCCAAAGCCAAGTTGTATTCACGTGTACCGCGTTCATCGCAGTAACCTTGAACAATCACGTTGACTTTGTTGTGACGTTTTGCTGTCAACCAATCGACCTGTGTATCCAAAACTTCTTGAGCATTCGGTGTCAAAGCAGAGCTGTCAAGCGCGAAGAAAACGCGATCTTCAGCATTTGCCATGAAGTCACGAGCCTCTTTAGCTTCGCATTCGCTACCGCCAAACAAGCCGCCGTTTGAACTCAAAGATGAACAACCGGCCAACACAGCCATCACACAAAATAAACCTAAAATTTTTTTCATATATTTTCTCCATATGGGGTTTGTAACAAATCTCTTGCGCATATTGCGCAAAAGAACTTAATTGCAATACAACTAATACAATCTTTAACTTAAGCAATAAAAGTAAATTTTTCAATAAGAAAATATAAAAAATTCCACAAAAATATCACCAAAAGTTTTAATGTTGTTTTTTTGCCGTTCATTAAAGGCATTTTAAACATTTTTTGTTATAAGGTCGAGCATTGACAAATCTTTTTAAAAAAATAGGGATAAAAAACAATGGAAACACAAGTTTTATCAGATGTGGCGAACACTGCTGCCAATGCGTCGTTATGGGATATGGTCTGGTCATCCGATTCGGTGACCAAAATCGTGATGATCGGTTTGATTGCCGCATCCGTTTGGTCGTGGGCCATCATTTTTGAAAAAATGTCTGCACTGCGTCGTGTCAAGCGTACCACCAAAAAATTTGAAGAAACATTTTGGTCCGGCGGCTCGCTTGACAAACTCTATGAGGCCATCGGAGGTTCGCCTCGCGATCCGATGTCGGCGATGTTTGTTTCAGCCATGAAAGAGTGGCGCCGCACCAACATTATGCAATCCAAAACAGACCGCGGCTTGCGCGGTGTGTCGCTTCAGCAACGAATCGAAAAAGCGATGACAGTCACCATGGATAAGGAACTCGATGATTTAGATAAGCGTCTCGGCTTTTTGGCCTCTACCGGCTCGGTCGCACCGTTGGTTGGCCTGTTCGGCACCGTCTGGGGCATCATCAACAGTTTTAACGCGATTGCCGTTACACAAAGCAATTCATTATCCGCGATGGCGCCCGGTATTGCCGAAGCCCTGTTTACAACCGCTTTCGGCTTGATTGCCGCAATTCCGGCTGTTTTGGCCTACAACTCGATTTCAAGCGACAATGACCGCTACGCCAAAAGGTTAGAGAACTTTATAGCCGAATTTTCTTCCATCCTCTCGCGTGAAATTGATGACACAACGATTCGCGCCGAAATTGCCGGAGAATAAAACATGCCCAATTCGTTTCGTTATTCCGCACGCCGCCCGTCGCGCCGCAACGCCAACATCAACATCACCAACTTAATGGATGTTATGATGGTGCTTTTGGTGGTATTTATGGTTGCCGCGCCTTTAATGACATCAGGTATTTCTTTAAATCTGCCCAAAGTCGGCGGCAAAGCATTTGAGGGAACCGAAACCTCGATTAATATCAGCGTCGACAAAGAAGGCCGCTATTACATCGGCAAAACCGAGATTGAGGCCGACAAAATCGTGCCCAAAATCAAAGCCATCCGCGGGCAAAATAATGAAGCCACCATTACGATTTCGGGCGACACCGAATCGGCTTACGGCCGTGTGATTAACTTAATGGCACTCTTAAAAGAGGCCGGTTTTGAACGAGTCGGCTTAAAAACCGAGCCCCGACCTTTGAGCCTTCAAAAATAAAGGGGTGGGATGAAAAAATATTTATACAGATCAATCGCCTTGCATATCACGGTATTGTTGATATTCGTGATTGATTTGCCTATGTTTCATCGCCAAAAAATCACGCTCGGCCAAGC
>JAGCTK010000167.1 GCA_017963715.1 Alphaproteobacteria bacterium
ATATCATGAATGAGGCTGTGCGTGTTGATTCTGCCGTTCAAGCCCGGCAAAACAAATTGCCCGATCGCTTTGCTACATCGGTTTTTGAAGGCCTTGACGGCTATTCGCACTATTTCGGCGCAAAAGATGACGATGACAACAAGCCTCTCAAAATCAGACGCCCGTTTGCCTCACGTGTGATTGATAAAATTTTGCTTCTGCGCGTAGTGAGTTTCAAAAAAGATATGGCGCAAAACATCAAAACCGCGGTTGAAGAATGTTCTAAGTGCGAAGGCGTCATTTTAGATTTGCGCGGCAATCACGGCGGCTTTTTGGATGAGGCCGTTAAAATTGCCGATATGTTTTTAGATGAAGGAATTATCACCTACACATTATCCTCGGACAACGCGGAGCCGGCTTATTATACGGCGGGCAAAGGCGATATTTTAAGCGGTAAACCGATGGTGATTTTAACCGATGGTTTGACGGCCTCGGCCGCCGAAGTTTTGGCCGCCGCTTTATCCGAACAAAACCGTGCTGTCATCATCGGCACAAAAACCTACGGCAAAGGCACGGTTCAAGATGTCAAAAAACGTGATGCCGACCACGCATTTGCCGTGACAACAGCCTATTTTTATACGCCGTCCGGCATCAAAATCGACAAGATCGGCCTCACGCCCTTTATTTGCGTCGGAGAAGACAACGATTGTGCACCGGTTGACCGTTTTACCAAAGACGAAGATATTGATGCTGCGGTTAAATACCTCAAGACCGGCTCCAAAGAAATCACACCGTCTGAAATATATTAAAGCCTCGGTCGTTGATATCGGCCAAGGCTTATCATCAAAAGCAAAAATCTTTTTGATTATTGCGCGTTAATCAAATAGATTTCAACGCGGCGATTTTGTTCTCTACCCTCGGATGTTGCATTACTTGCAATCGGGCTGGATGAGCCGAGGCCGAAAGACGAAATTCGCGCACCGTTAATACCGCGCAATTTCAAATAATTGGCCACCGACGCCGCACGACGTTCCGAAAGCGGAATATTGATTTTGTCGCTGCCTGTGCTATCGGTATGTCCCACAACACGCAAAGTTGTTTTGTCATATTCTTTGGCCACCAATGCCACCGAATCAAGCACCTGATTGGCACTTGTCTTCATCACGTCTTCATTGGTGTTAAATGTAATGGCATTGGGCATAATCAGTCTGATATTGTCGCCGTCACGCGCAACTTGCACGCCTGTGCCTTGCAAGGTTTCACGCAATTTTCTGGCCTGAATATCCATATATCCGCCGGTTGCCGCACCTGTTGCCGCACCGACACCGGCACCGATCAAAGCACCTTTTTCACCGCCGATTAAAGCACCGACGCCCGCACCGACTGCCGTGCCGATACCCGTTCCCCATGCTGTTTTTGACACTTTGCTTTCGCCTGTATACGGATCGGTTGCGCAAGCGCTCAACGCCATCACACCCATCACGGCCAAAACTGTTTTTTTCATATCTGTTCTCCTGTTTTGTTAAAGTTTTTGTTTAAAAAATGCGGCGTAATCATCAATCATTTTATCGGTCGCCTTGTTAAAATCCGGTTCAAACGCAGGCCTGTAAATCATCGCCTTTGTGAGTTCAAAAACGGGTTCATCAGCATCTTGCTCTTGTTTTTCAAGCAAGATAGAGCGGATTGAGGCTAAGATTTCCTCGGTCGAAATTTCTTCTTCCTCTTGTTCCATACCCTTCCCTCTATTTTTTAGCCGATATTGAAAGAAATTTGTTGCGTGTCTGCTTAGACTTTTTCTTAGCATCATACAATTCGACGTTCAAATTCAAATCTTCGGCCGTCAATTTGCCCATCGACACCAATAAGGCCATACCCGACACGTAATAGTTGCGCCGTGCCTGTACCTCTTCAACTTTTGAATTGAGCAAAGCCTGATAAGCATCCAACACATCCAAAACCGTTCGATTGCCCAAGGCTTCTTCCTGTTGCACGCCGTCAAGCGCGATAGCATAAGCCTTGATTTGATCTTTCACGGATTTTAAGCGCGATTCGTTTGCAATCATATATTCAAAACTTGATGTCACGGTCGCAATCATTTTGCGTTCGGCTGCCAAAACATTTTCCTGCGCCTGCCATTTTTTGTATTTGCTTTGGCGAATTCTGGCGCGTGTTTCACCGGCATTATAAAGCGGCACGCTCATATTAACCGACCACTCAAAACTGTTTGTTTCGGGATCTCTCGCATTCACAGCCTCTGTTTTGCTGCGTGCGGCCTGTGCCTTAAAGCCCACTTGCGGCAACAAAGCGCCTTCATTTGCATATACCGTATAATTTGAAGCCTCAAAAGTCTGATTTGACGCTTTGAGATTATAATTGTGATCATAGGCATACAGCAAAGCCGCCTCTTGATTGGTCGGAAACATAGATGCCATATCAACCGGCTCTGTCAAGCCTTGCGGCGTTGTGCCGATGATTTGCGCATAAATGGCTTGAGAGGCTGCCAAATTACCCTCGGCCGCAATCCTATCCGAAATAGCCGCGCTGTGACGTGCTTCGGCCTGTGCCACATCTGTGCGGGTGACCTCGCCCACATTAAAGCGTTCACGCGTTTCATCCA
>JAGCTK010000168.1 GCA_017963715.1 Alphaproteobacteria bacterium
TATTGATTTTGCAGAATAAAATTTTTTTTAAAAAATCAAAAAAACTGCTTGATTTAAACCACCGTTTAAATCATACACCTAAAACACCAAAAAATAACGTTAGTTCAATGGGATATAAAAAAGTCATTTATCACAAAAAAGTGCTCAAAACAAGGAAAAAGAATGGATCCTCGCAATGACTGTGAGGATGACGGCAGAGGAAGTGTGAGGGTGAATAGAATAATAGATCCCGAAATAAATTCGGGATGACAGCAACACGAGCGGTGAATAGAATAATAGATCCCGAAATAAATTCGGGATGACAGCAACACGAGCGAAGATGACGGCTTCTATACTGTCATCCTCGGGCTCAGTCCCGAGGATCTCATTTGTGGATTCTCGGCACAAGGCCGAGAATGACAGGCTTTCCGTCCGTATTTAAAGTGTAACATAAACGTTTTTTGTATAGCATTCTTAAAACACAATCCCAAAAAAAGACCATCCGTAACCATAAACTGTTGCACAAAATATTTTCTTTATTTACAAACCCCAAAAAAGTGTTATATCTCCCACGATTAAAAATTTTGTGAGGAATATAAATATGAAAGAAGAAAATTTCGACTGCGTCAACGGGCGAAAAGTTGTTATCATCGGATGCGGATTTGTCGGTGCCGCCACAGCATTTTCTTTGATGCAATCCGGCCTGTTTTCAGAGATGGCGCTCATTGATGCCAATCATGCCAAGGCTGAGGGCGAAGCGTTGGACATCAGTCACGGTGTGCCGTTTGCCAAACCGGTCAAAATTTATGCCGGCGATTATGATGACATCACGGATGCCTCAATTGTGATTTTGACGGCCGGTGCCAATCAAAAAGAGGGCGAAACGCGTCTTGACCTGGTGCACAAAAATATCGAAATTTTTAAATCGATTTTACCTCAAATCAAACAGCAGAACTTCAAGGGTATTTTACTTATTGTTGCAAACCCCGTCGATATTTTGACAACCGTTGCCGTCAAACTTTCCGGTTTGCCCGAAAACAGAGTTTTTGGTTCAGGTACCGTACTTGATACGGCACGCTTAAAATTTGAACTTGGCAATCACTTAAATGTTGATCCCCGAAGCGTGCACGCATTTATCATCGGCGAACACGGAGATTCCGAAATTGCGGCTTGGTCATCCGCCAATGTGTCGGGCATTCCGCTCAATCGTTTTTGCGAAATGCGCGGATTTTTTCAGCACGACGAAGCCACGCAAAAGATTGCGGCCGATGTCAAAAACAGTGCCTATGAAATTATCAACAAGAAAAAAGCAACATATTTTGGTATTGCCATGGCTGTCAAACGTATTTGTGAAGCGATTGTTCGTGATGAAAAATCAATTCTGCCCGTTTCATCAATGATGCACGGTCAATATCATGTTGATGGCTTGGCTTTGAGTATGCCGGCTGTTGTCGGTCGTGACGGCGTCGAAACATTGGTTCCGCTCGCACTCAGCGAAACGGAACAGAGAGAACTCGAAAAATCAGCCGCCGTTTTGAAAGATATTCTCAAAGACAATAACATTTAAAAAAATATTTGCATTATCAAAATTTATGTGTTCTAATACGCCTAAAGTTTGGCAAAAAAGGGGCATCATATGTTTTGGCTTAAAAAAATTTTATTGCTTTCCGGCATCCTTGTTTTGGTCTATGGCGGCAGTTCCGGCACACAGAGTTCCAGTCTTTTCATTCAAGCCATCAGTTTTATCGGCTTGTTGGTGATTGCCATCATTTTGTATATTTTTGCCAAGATGCTTTTAAGAGGTTTGGGTTGTATGCCCTCACTGTTGATTATGCTGGGTGTCGGTCTGTTTATGATGTATGCTCTCGGTATGTTCAACAACGGCATCGGCGGCGTGGCCTCATCCATTTTGCGCTTTGTCGGTCGTGACACAACGACGTCTCAACCGCTTGCCGTTCCGCCGGCCGCTCAACCGGAGACTGTTGAAATCACGCCGGCTGTTGAAGAAGAAGCGGTCGAAATTACCACTTTGGGCGCTTCCGAGCCAAGTCCCGAACTGTTTGATGATTTTAAGGTTGAAGCCGAAAAAACATTAGAAAATGAGGTCCCGAAGAATGAACCTCAAAAAGGCTTGTTACAGCAAGTGATGTCAGCCATTATTCCCGAGCAACAACACGCCGAACAACGTCCGTTTAATCCCAATGATTTTCCTGTCATTTATGACACGGCACGTGTTTTGACGGGTGATATGCTCGAAATCCACGGTCGCTACTTTAAATTGTTCGGTATTGCCGCACCCGAAATCAGCCAAACATGTGCCGATGCCAAAGGTCAGGCCTATAATTGCGGCAGACAATCGGCATCATGGCTTAAAAACTGGATCAAAGATTATGAACTTGAGTGCCATATTATCCAGCAAGACACCAAAGGCAATATGGTTGGTACATGCGCCCTCGGTGCATACGACTTAGGTGCGGCACTCGTCAATGCGGGTTGGGCTGTGGCTTATACCAAATATACGGGCGCTTATCTGCCTTATGAGATACAAGCTCAACAAAACAAACGCGGCTTGTGGCAAGGCCAATTTTATAAGCCGTGGGATTGGAAAAAAATTCAGGCACGGCAAAAAAATGTCACAGTTGTCCGAAAGAGAATGCCGAAAATCGGTTTGTTCGGACGGTAAAAATGCCTTATTGCGTGCAAAAAATGTGTCATGATTTGACAGCCACACAACATTTGGCCGCACAACTGGCCTCTATCGCACAAAAGGGTGATACATTTGCTTTGCGTGCAACGTTAGGTGCCGGAAAATCGGCTTTTGCGCGCGCTTTTATTCAGGCTCTTGTTTCAACAGATGATGTTCCCAGCCCGACTTTTACATTGTTGCAAACATATCCGGCCAAAGATTTTGATATTTATCACTATGATTTATACCGTTTGAAATCGCCCGAAGAAATTTGGGAACTCGACATTGAAGAAGCCCTTTTTTCAAATGTCACATTAATTGAATGGCCCGAAAAAATGGAAATGTATCTGCCGCGCGATATTTTTGAAGTATCCATCACGGTTCTGCCAAACAATGCACGTTTATTTGCCATCAAAACAAACAGCGAAGACAAAAAGCAACGCCTGTCCTCACTTCATTGTTGGGAGATAAATATTTGACCGAACATATCCACGCAACATGTGTTGAACTTAACGGATACGGCGTTTTAATCACGGGCGCCTCCGGCAGCGGCAAATCCGATTTGGCCTTGCGCCTGATTGAAAACAAAAAAGCGATTTTGGTCTCAGATGACAGAACGGATATTGCCATAAAAAACGGCATATTAACAGCCTCTTGTCCGAAAAATATTGAAGGCTTACTTGAAGTGCGCGGTATCGGCCTCATCCAAATCCCTTTTAAGCAGGAGACTCCCGTCAAGTTGATTGTTCAGGCCTCACTGTCCTCAGAGATTGACCGGTTGCCCAAGACGTCTTTTGAGACAATAGAGGGTTGTCAAATCCCGTCTTTACGGCTTGATTTGTTGACTCCTTCCGCACCTGATAAGGTTGTGGTCAAATTAAAGACCTTGCTTGAAGAATATAAAGAAAGGTCTTAAACTGGCAAAATAAAATGAAAGGCAAAACATGATGCTATCAAAACAGATTGAAAATTTTTTACGCGCTCTCGGCAAACCGCTTGTAGCCTTTTTGATGTCACTCGGCAAGTTGTCTGTTTTTATCGTCCGAGCGGTCTATCACGCATTGACGCCGCCGATTTACTTCAAAAACTTTATTAAGCAGGTGCTCGAAATGGGCTTTTATTCGGTGCCCGTCGTCGGCCTGACCACAATTTTTGCCGGTATGGTGATTGCGCTGCAAACATATTCCGGTTTTTCAAAATATGGTGCCGAAAGTGCCGTGGCCAACGTGGTTTTGATTTCGGTGACGCGTGAACTCGCGCCCGTGTTATCGGCTTTGATGGTTGCCGGCCGTATCGGTGCGGCCATGGCGGCCGAAATCGGCACAATGAAAGTGACCGAGCAATTAGACGCGCTTGTCACCCTTTCGACCAATCCGTTTAAATATTTATTTGCACCACGTCTGTGGGCCGGCTTGTGTGTTTTGCCGCTTTTGGTGTTATTCGGTGATGTTATCGGCGTGTTCGGCGGCTATGTCGTCGGCGTATATAAACTCGGTTTTAATCCGGCCAATTACATCAATTCCACGATAGAAAATTTAGAAGCCATCGGTATTATTTCGGGTTTGATTAAAGCGGCGGTTTTCGGCTTTATCATCTCATTGATGGGTTGTTACAACGGTTACAAATCAAAAGGCGGCGCGCAGGGTGTCGGCCAAGCCACCACCAATGCCGTGGTATCAGCCTCGATTTTGGTTTTGATTTTCAACTACCTCATTACCGAAATTTTCTTTGCAAAATAGGAGAAAAATTCAATGTCAGATATCAAAATATCCATTCGCGATTTGAAAAAAAGTTTTGGAAGAAAAACGGTTTTAAATGGGGTTGATTTGGATATAGAGCAAGGCGAATCTTTTGTTGTGATCGGTGGTTCGGGCGCAGGAAAATCGGTGTTGATTAAATGCATCCAAGGCTTGTTGACACCCGATTCCGGCTCAATTCAAATCGACGGTGTTGAAACAACCGACAACAGCAACTTCAATCAAAAAGACATGCACGCCAAAATGGGTATGCTGTTTCAGGGCGGTGCGTTGTTTGACAGTTTAAGCGTGTGGGAAAATGTGGCTTTTGCGCTTTTGGAAAATCAAAAAACACCGCGCGATTTGGCTAAGGTTGAAGCCATCCGTGTTTTACGGCAGGTCGGCTTAGCACCCGATGTGGCAGACTTATACCCGTCCGAACTGTCGGGCGGCATGCAAAAACGTGTCGGTTTGGCACGCGCCATCATCACCAAGCCTGAAATCATCTTTTTTGACGAGCCGACAACAGGACTTGATCCGATTATGGCGGATGTCATCAATGATTTGATTGTCGAATCAGCCAAAGGTTTGGGCGCCACCACGCTGACCATCACGCACGATATGGCTTCGGTCAAAAAAATTGCAGACAAAGTGGCCATGCTTTATCAGGGCAAAATCATTTGGCAAGGCACGGTTAAAGAAATGGAAAAAACAGACAATCCGTATGTTGTTCAGTTTGTGAGCGGCTCAGCTCAGGGACCGATTAAAGTGGAGGTATAACAATGGCAAAAAAGCCCGGTATTCAATATATTTGCCGCGAATGCGGTGCCGTTTTTCCGAAATGGCAGGGAAAATGTGATGCCTGCGGCCAATGGAATACTTTGGAAGAAGAAAAACTCGAGGGTGCGGGTTATTCTGTTTTGAGCCCGAAGAAAAAAGGCAATCTGATTGAATTTGTCTCACTAAGCGGCTCCACACAAACTTATGAACGTCTTAAAACCGGCATCAAAGAAATCGATCGTGTTTCGGGCGGCGGTTTGGTGCCCGGTTCGGCCATTTTGGTGGGCGGCGATCCCGGAATCGGCAAATCAACATTGTTGTTGCAAATTGCGGCCGGTTTAGCTCAAAAGCCCGAACATCCCGAATGTTTTTATATCTCGGGTGAAGAAGCGTTAGATCAGGTCAGGATTCGGGCCGAGCGCTTGGGTGTTGCCGAAAGCCCCGTCAAATTAGCCTCGACAACCGAAGTCAAAGATATTATCGCAACCATTGAAAAATCAAAGCCGGCTGTCGTGATTATCGATTCGATACAGACGATGTATTTGGAAGATGTGGAATCAACACCCGGCAGTGTGTCTCAGGTGAGAGCCTGCGCTTATGAATTGATTAAACTTGCCAAGAAAAAAGGCTTTGTGCTGTTTTTGGTCGGCCATGTCACCAAGCAGGGTGCGATTGCCGGACCGAAAATTTTGGAGCACATGGTTGACACGGTTCTTTATTTCGAGGGCGAGAGAGGACATCATTTCCGCATTTTGCGCGCTGTTAAAAACCGCTATGGCGCAACCGATGAAATCGGCGTGTTTGAGATGCAGGATAAGGGGCTTGTTGAGGTCGAAAATCCGTCCGCACTCTTTTTGGCCGAGCGTCAGGGTAATGTTTCCGGCTCGTGCGTATTTGCCGGGATTGAGGGCTCACGGCCGCTGCTGGTCGAAATTCAAGCGCTTGTCAGTCAAAGCGGTTATGCTGCGCCCAAACGTGCCGTCGTCGGCTGGGATTCCAATCGTCTGTCGATGATTTTGGCGGTTTTGGAGGCAAGATGCGGCTTTAACTTCAGCGGACAGGATGTGTATTTGAATGTAGCGGGCGGGCTCAAGATTTCGGAGCCGGCAGCAGATTTGGCCGTTGCCATGGCCGTTATTTCATCGCTTTCAAACAAACCCTTGCCGTCTGACATGGTCATTTTCGGTGAAATCGGCTTGTCAGGTGAAATACGCGCCGTCTCTCAACCCTCGCTTCGTTTAAAAGAAGCGGCCAAACTCGGTTTTACAAACGCGATTATTCCAGTCAGTTTTTCAAAAGAAAAACAACAAACGGATTTATCATGTTATGAAATCGGCAATGTTCATCGTTTAATCAATTGGTTTAATTAAAAGGGCAAAAAAAATGCAACTGAATAATTTAGATGTTATCCTTATTATATTGACGCTCCTTTCAATGGTCATTTCGCTTGTGCGCGGGCTTGTGAAAGAAGTTTTATCAATTATCGGGTGGGTACTGGCCTCAATTTTTATCTTTTATTTGCTCCCCTATTTGACACCCTTGGTCAAACATTATGTTGCCAGTTCGACAACCGCGATGTTTGTGGCCGCGCTCGTTTTGCTGATTATCTTTTATATTATGTGGTTTTTTGCAACATTCAAAATGCTCAAGACATTACGCAAAAGCAAACTGTCGGGTTTAGACAGAGGTTTGGGGTTGGTTTTTGGGGCTTTACGCGCCTTTTTGTTGGTGATTCTGTTTCATATTTTACTTTCGACGATGTTGCCGGAAGACGCGAAAAACCCGTTTTTCGCCGACAGCAAATATTTTGCCGTTGCCGGAGACTTTTCAGAGCCGATTAAAAACCTGATTCCTCAGGAAACGCTCGAAAAATTATCCGAAAAAGCAAAAGTCAAACGCGCCTCTGACAAAGAGGATTCCGCCTCATTGTTTGAAAAGTTGGCCGAACCGCGTATCAAAAAAATCAGTGAGGAACCTCAAAACAACGAAGAAGAAGGTTATGATAAAGCCGAAACTAAAAGTCTTGACCGACTGATTGAAACTGAGGTGGAAGAACCTTAAACAATCATATGCTTATTTGAACACCACCGCCTTTGTGAAAAACAAGGCGGTATTTTTTTGTTTCGGCGTATTTATGGCTTATATATCCAAATCTTCGGCAAATTTGGCGTGTTCAATGATAAACTGAAATCTCAGTTCCGGATTTTTGCCCATCAAGCGCTCAACTTGTCGACGCGTTGCAAAGGCTTCTTCCCTGCCCTCCTCGGTATTGGTCTGAGGCA
>JAGCTK010000004.1 GCA_017963715.1 Alphaproteobacteria bacterium
ATTAAACTCCACAATGGAACAAATTACGATGCTCGTGACAAACATCCGCACGATGTATGGGACGCAAGGAAACTATAACGGTTTGACGAATGGTTCAGCAGTTGATTTGGGTATTGTTCCGGCTGTGATGGATAGTGGATCCGGTAGCGGCTCAGCACGTGGTTTGACTAATCCGTTTAAGGGTGATGTGACCATCAGCACAATAGGTGTCGCTGCAACAATTACGACGACGGGTAATACAGGATTTAGCGTGACTTATGATGGTCTACCGGACGAAGCATGTATTGCTTTGGCAACATCGGATTTTGGCAGTGGTGCCGGTTCGGGCTTTATCGGCGCAAAGTTAAATGAATTAACAGCATCCGGTACATATGGTAGCACCACAGAAGGCAATGCATATTCTATGTCGACAGCAATCGGTACTGGTGGTTGTTCGGGTGATGCGAATTCCCTGACTTGGTATTTTTATTAATCTATCATAATCAATACAACAATTTAGTGAAAAAGGAATAAAAACATGAGAAATAATATTAAGATGCCGAAACAAGTTCGGCATGACAATATGCAAGGTCGTAGTATGGTTGAAATGCTTGGTGTGCTCGCCATCATCGGTGTGTTATCAGCCGGCGGTTTGGCAGGCTATTCGAAGGCGATGTTCAAGCACAAATTAAACTCTACGATGGAACAAATCACAATGCTCGTGACAAATATCCGCACGATGTATGGACAACAAAGGACATATAGTGATTTGGATAACGCGGCAGCGGTCAAATTGGGCATTGTTCCTCCGATAATGGGTAATTCAGCCACATTAACAAATCCGTTCAAAGGTAAAGTAACGATTATCGGTAAAGCAGATGATGCAAAAGCAAAATCGGCAGATACTGCGGCCGGTACCGCATTTGTTGTTCGTTATGCAGGATTGCCGACAGAAGCATGTATTGCCTTGGCAACAGCGGATTTTGGCTCCGGTGCCGGTTCAGGCTTTATCGGGGTGGATGTTGCAGAAGCCTCAACAGTATATGTTGCAGATGCGCGGACTCTTGATGCAAATGGTTCGGCTACTAAACGTGGTGAAGGTTACGCGTATTTAATGAGTGATGCAATCACAGCCTGTAAAGCAACAAGTGATAACGCAACCATTACTTGGAAATTCTACTAAGCCATTAAGGTTTGGCAGAATAAGCCAAAAATTATTATGCATTTTTGTAATCCGCCGCGGGTTTCCTCACCCGCGGTTTTTGTAATGTGAAACCCACCAGCTATGATGGTGGTTTTCACATTACAACAAAAGCCCCATCCGAAGATGAGGCTTTTAAAGGAGAGAAATCATGATTCAAAACTTTTATTTTTCTTTTTCATAACTGAGCCGCTCGGCAGAGTTTGTAGCCTGCTTTTCAATCGGATCCGGCAGATTTCTTGCAGCAAGATCTGCTGTCTTTTGACGGAAATTGGCCAAAGCTTTTTCACGGTTGAAATCTTCATATTTTTTAACAGATATATTATTTGTCATGGCAACCGCCTTTCGAAATTTTAACTACAATTTACTTATAGCATATTTTGACATCTTTGTCAAGGTGAAAAATGACAAAAATGTTACAATCGGCCAAACGAACCAAAAAAATATTTGAAAATGAAAGACTTAGGATAAAACAACCTGATTGTTGCCGGTTTCAAAGAATTGAGCCTGATTTTTTAAGCTGTGAAATGCACTTTTATCGGTCGAAGTCATCAAAGCCTGAATCTGTAAATCACGAACCTTTGAGAGCAACGCGTCACGCTTAAAGCGATCGAGGTGTGTTGTCACCTCATCCAACAACAAAACAGGTGCAAAACCTTTGTCTAAGATTTGGCACTTTGTCTGGCTTAAGATAATACTGACAAGCAATGACTTTTGTTCGCCCGTCGAGCAGAGTTCGGCCGGCATATTCTTTTGCTGATAGAAAACCTTAAAATCCGTGCGATTGACACCGTCAATTGTCTCGTTTGTGAAGATATTACGGCGACTTTTGAAAAGACTGTCACGATAAAAATCTTCGACATCAACCGCTGCTTTAGTGTCAAGCATTTGCTCAATGCTGCCGTCAAGCGCCAAGCGTAAATCGGGAAACACATCGTCAGGTTCTTTGGTGATAAACGTGTTGAGCCTTGCCACAACCTCTCGGCGCGCTGCCGCAATCGAAACACCGACAGCCGACATTTGTTGTTCCAAACTCAACAGCCAGACATTGTCTTTAACACCGCTTTTAATCAGGCGATACCATTCTTTGTAAAGGTGTTCGAAAACGGCCGTCCGCTTGGCGTGCTCCAAATCAAACGCATAGACAATCCGGTCTAAAAAACTGCGACGCGGTTGCGGTCCGCCCAAAAAAATGCGATCCATCTGCGGGGTCACCCAAACAGCCGAGATATATTTGCCGAGTTCGGCCTGTGTTGAGGCCTTTTGCCCGTCAATTTGTACCATACGCCTGTCAAAAACGCGCAAATCATCCCCATAATCTTTTTGAGATTGTTGAACGGCTGTCGATATGGTAAAGTCTTCATCATTTTTGACAATATTGGCGGAAACGGCCCATAAATAGTTTTGTTTAGGCAAGACATCGGTCGTGATACGCGCGATATCGGCTGCTTTGGCGCTTCTTAAACCGCGACCCGGTGTCAGAAATGAAACGGCTTCCAAAAGGTTGGTCTTGCCACTTCCGTTTTCACCCGTGATGACAATCGGTCCAATGTCAAATTCAAGCCTTAAAAAATCATAGTTTCTAAAATTGGTTAAAGTCAGGCGTGTCACACCTGACTTTTCTTTTAAAACCTCATCAAATTTATAGGCTTCAACCATTTGAAATCACAAACATCAGACACGCATCGGCATCAATACGTAAATGGCGGATGAATCGGCCGTGTCGCGAATAATCGAAGGTGATGTTCCGTCAGAAAACGTGAGTTGGACATTGTCACCTCTGATGACAGATAAAATATCGAGCAAATATCTGAAATTGTAACCGACTTCCAAAGCATCGGAATCATATGATGCTTCCAGTTCTTCCAAAGCAGAGCCGAGTTCGGGACTGGATGTTGTGATAACAACATGATTTTTACCCGTAATCAATTTGACGGCGCGTGTGCGCTCGGCCACGACGGATACGCGGTCAACCGCAGTTGCCAAATTTTTGGCGGATAAATCCAAAATCTTATCATTTGAGGTTGGAATAACGCGCTCATAATCAGGATAGGTACCGTCAATCAATTTTGATGTCAGTGTCACATCTTTTAAGGTAAAACGAATCTTGTTTTCAGACAAGGATAAGGCAATATTTTCAGATTGAGAATCATCCAACAATTTGCGGATTTCAGCAACCGTTTTGCGGGGCACAATGACACCGCTCATTTTTTCGGCGCCCTTCGGCAAAGGCGATTCGACGCAGGCCAAACGGTGACCGTCGGTTGCGACAACACGCAAAACTTTGGTTTCGCCTTCTGTTTTGGCATGAATATAAAGGCCGTTGAGATAATAACGTGTTTCTTCCGTCGATGCGGCAAACTGTGTGCGGTCAATCACATCTTTTAAGTCTTGTTTGGACATTTCAAAGTTGATGGGCAGTTTGTCACCGGAAATAATCGGAAAATCTTCAATCGCAATCGTCGGCAAAGAGAATTTTGAACGACCGGATGCGATAGTCAATTGGCCTTTTTCATCCGGAAATGTGAGTTCTACCTCAGCACCGTCGTTTAACTTGCGGACGATGTCATACAACATGTGTGCGGGTGCCGTTGTGGCGCCGCTTTCGCTGATTTTTGCATCGGTAATTTCGGTGATTTCGGTATCCATATCGGTTGCCTTAAAGCTGATACCGTCACTAAGAGCTTCCAATCTCACATTTGACAGCACGGGAATGGTGTTGCGCTTTTCAACAATGCTTTGCACATGACCGAGTGTTTTGAGCAACACAGCTCTTTCAATTGTAAATTTCATCTTTTCGAACCTTAAAAAATATTGCACTATCTTTTAAATAGCACACTTATGGATGTTCTCAAATTAAAAAAAAGAGTCTTTCACAGGTTTTTTTTAAAATAATATTTGCTTTTTGAACCGTAAAGGTGTATCATAATCATAGAGTCTGATGTATAAGGAGAAACAAAATGAAACGGTGGTCTTTTGTACTTTTTTCGTGTGCGGTCTTATTTGGCTTTAAGGCGTTGGCCGGAGTCCAATTTTTGCCGTCGGCATCAGGCAGTGTCGGACAATTGGATGCCAGCAATGCGGCGGATCGTTGCAAAAATGCAGGGTATACATACACAAGTTGCGGTGCCGGATCGTATGTGCTCGGTCGTGAATGCCCGTGGAATGCATCGTATACGGATGCGTGTTGTGTCAATAACATACTTTATACAACAAATTATTGCGCCGGAACATCGCCGGATTTGAGCAATCCGTCATGCATGCCGTCGGGAACGATTTGTGAATCGAACTAAATAATAAATCTCACAATTTTACAAAAAACACCCGAACGGGTGTTTTTTTGTAATCCAATTACAACTGTTTCCGGTAAAGACTTCGATTCCGAACTGCGTTCTTCTCGCACGGCGTTCGACCAATAAAAAAATGTGGGCGATGCACAGCTCGCTCAAAGGCTCGCTGTCATCTCGGCGCTTATCGAATTTTATCCGATAAGCCCCTCGATTCCGAACTGCGTTCGAACCAAACCAAAGCATGCCAATAAAAAAACCACCTTGAAGGTGGCTTTTTTTATTGGCGCGCTCTGGGCGATTCGAACGCCCGACCCACAGCTTAGAAGGCTGTTGCTCTATCCTGCTGAGCTAAGAGCGCATGCAAAGCATTTTTCTTTTTTCATATTTTAAGGCATTTGTCAACCCTGTTTTTA
>JAGCTK010000169.1 GCA_017963715.1 Alphaproteobacteria bacterium
AAACGGGTTCAATACCGGCATGGCAAAATAATTGACAACGCTCCAAAAGCCAAACAGGATAACACCTACCACGAATACCTTGGTATTCTCTTTTGCCTTCCAATCGAAAGCGATTACTCCGAACACTATCGTGAGGAGTAATGAAAATAATACGTAATACATATAGAAATAAAAATTTGGTTTCGATTGTTATCATACCATTTTTTATTTTTTTGTCAACAAAAAAACACCCTTTCGGGTGCTTAAGTTGGCCGCTTTACATAGACTGGACTGCGGCTTTTAAAAAGCCTTGTCCGATCTTATCGCGGGCAGACATATACCTGCCCACATTTTGATTCCCGAACGGTTGGTTCGAGCCTAAAGGTAAATCAGCCACTAAAAAAGCCCCTAAAAAGGGGCTCATTAGTGGCTCCTCGTCATGTACAATCTTCGAACTTTTAGAGCAACATCGTGCGGAAGTTGTGGTGGTTAGAGGGCAAATTCGTTATGCCAGAGAAACACTCATAAAAAATGCCCCATCGAAAAGGTGGGCATGAGGGTTATGTTGATTTAAAAAGAAAAACGACGCCTAAACAACACGCCGTTTGCAAAAAATGATATATAATGAATAAGTCAAAGAACTGAGAATGACTATCTCCCGTCCATACCTTTGGTTAAAGATTTAGTTTCTCTTTTCTTTATTTTTTCTATAATTTCTCTAGTATCAATGCCTTTTCCGTAATGCGAATAATAGCTTATATGCTCAACATCGCTGTCTAAAACTCTTTTTTTCTGTTTGCGGCAAAGATTATCAAAATATTCCCACCCTATATTCATATCTCTTACTTCTTTCGAATCTTTAACAACGGCTTTTCGCATTCTCGGTGAGGCATCATCAATCGTTAAATTTTTTGCTTTCGCGACAATTGTACCGATTTTTTCCAGCATCATTCCAAGCTCAGGCTCTTTTGATGTGTAATGAAAATCTTCCTGAATATCGACACCCTCTTTACGTAAAATTTCAGCAGCAAACTCAAATGCAACCATCTCTTTTGCAGTGTCTCTCATATCTTTTGTAGTTTGCTCATGCCTTACTTCTCTTTCAAAATATCCTGGATCGCCCATTTTCATTTCAATTCTCCTTGCTTAAGTTTATCCAATACAAAGAATCGCTTCTTATGGTTTCATTTTACCTTTCCCGATTTTTTTGTCAAGTGTTTTTTTCTAAAAAATGAATTTTTTTATTTTCAAAGAAAAGTCATGCCTATTTTTCGGTTTTTTCGAAAAATTCAAGGCATCTACGAATTAATTTAAAATATTGCGCTTCGCAAAGATAAGATTCCTTGAGCACCTGACGCGCCGCGCAGGTGCAGGAATGACAATATACATTTAACTAAAAAAGCCCCTGAAAAGGGGCTCATTAGTGGCTGCTTCACCTGGACTGAACTGCGGCCTTTTTATTCAAAAGCCTCGTCCGATCTTACCACTTCGCCACCACGCCATGCGGCTTACGGCTCGTGATGCGAATCCGAACCGCTTGCCTCTTCACCTCAGGATAAATAGCCAAAAAAAACCTCCCACAAGGGGAGGTTTCATGTTGGCTGCTTCACCTGGACTCGAACCAAGATTGACGGAGTCAGAATCCGCTGTCCTACCATTAGACGATGAAGCAATCATCTGTGCTGTGAGCGTTCTATAGCCTTTTTTTCATCATTTGTCAAACAGTTTTTTTGCTTTCAAAATATTTTGTGGCCTGTTTTGCAAAACGGCTTGCAAAATTCGGCACATTCGGGCATTGTAAAATCAACTTAAATTGAGCGGTAAAACATGCAAATATCGGATGAAGGTTACATTATCAAACTCTTAAAACACGGTGAAAATTCGCTGATTATCACCGTCTTGTCCGACGCCCACGGTAAACTCACCGGCTTTGTCAAAGGAGGTGGCGGCAAAAAAAAATCCGGCATTTACCAACTCGGCAACAAAATATCATTCAACGCCTATGCCAGATTGCCCGAAAATATGCCTCAATTCAAAGGGGTTGAACTTTTACAATCAAAACTTGCGCATCTTTTGCAACACCCGCAAAAACTGGCCGTTATGCAGGCCTTTTGCGCCCTGTTTGACGCGGTTTTGCCCGAAGGTGAAGTTTTAGAAGGCCTCATTGCCCCGCTCCAACATTTTATGAATGCCTTACAAGATGACACATGGCTTCAACATTACGCCGTTTTAGAATTTAAGTTGCTCTATTTTTTGGGCATCGGACTTGATTTGGGCTCATGCGCTGCCACCGGCACGATTGAAAATTTGGCCTTTGTCTCTCCCAAAAGCGGTCGCGCCGTCTGCTTTGAAGCCGGTCTGCCTTATCAAAACAAACTGTTCAAATATCCGCATTTTGCCTTAAGCAAAAACATTGTGCCCTCAAACGAAGATATTTTTGATTTGCTTAAGATGAACGCATTTTTCCTCAAAAAAAATTTTTTTGACGCGCATGGCTTGCAATTTCCGAATTGTCGTGCTAATTTGCAAGATATTCTGCATTAAATCGAGATTGTTGTATGCCTGAACTTGAACCGAAAATCAAAGATGTTGCCTTAAAAGAAGAACTGAGCAAACGCTATCTGTCTTATGCGATGTCCACCATTGTTTCGCGCTCGTTGCCGGATGTTCGTGACGGCTTAAAACCCGTGCACAGAAGGCTGCTTTACGCGATGCGCCAACTGCATCTTGATCCCAAAACAGGCTACAAAAAATGCGCACGCGTTGTCGGCGACGTCATCGGTAAATATCATCCGCATGGTGATGTCGGTGTGTATGGCGCCATGGTTCGTTTGGCACAAGATTTTTCCGTGCGTTATCCGCTTGTTGACGGGCAGGGAAACTTTGGCAATATTGACGGTGACGGTGCCGCGGCGATGCGTTACACCGAAGCGAGATTAACCGATTTTGCCATGGCATTGATGGAAGGTCTTGCAGATGATGCGGTTGATTTTGTTGACACCTACGATGGCGAAGAGCAAGAGCCTGCCGTGATGCCGGCCGCCGTGCCGAATTTGCTCTGCAACGGCTCAACGGGTATTGCTGTCGGTATGGCAACCAACATCCCGACGCACAATTTAAGCGAAGTTTGTGACGCGCTTCTCTATCTTATTGAACATAATGATGCAACCGACGAGGCTTTGGTGTTGCGCCTCAAAGGGCCCGATTTTCCAACAGGCGGTGTCATTGTCGACAGCTTTGAAAGCATCGTCAACACTTACAAACAAGGTAAAGGCAGTTTTCGCATCCGTGCCAAATGGCAAAAAGAAGATTTAACACACGGCGTATATCAAATTGTGGTGACCGAAATTCCATATGGTGTGATTAAATCAAAATTAATTGAGCATATTGCCCAATTGTTAAACGAGAACAAACTTCCGCTTTTAGCCGACGTGCGTGATGAATCTGCACAAGATATCCGCATCGTTTTAGAGCCTAAAAGTCGTTTGGTTGATGCCGATATGTTAATGGCACTTCTTTTCAAAGAAACCGAACTGGAAGCCAAGTTTAACATGAACATGAACGTGTTAGACGCCGATTGCGTGCCGCAAGTAATGAGCATCGGTGAAGTATTGCGTGCTTATCTTAATCATCGTCATGAGGTTCTTCGTCGCCGCAGCAATCACAGACTTTCCAAAATTTTGGCACGACTTGAAATTTTATCCGGCTATTTAACGGCTTACTTAAATTTAGATGAAATTATCCGCATCATTCGCGAAGAAGATGACGCTAAAGCCGTTATGATGCAAAAATTTCATTTAACCGACAATCAGGCCGAAGCCATCTTGAATATGAAACTCAAGAGTTTGCGCAAATTGGAAGAAACCGAAATCAAGGCCGAATATGATGCCTTAAATGACGAAAAAACAGGTCTTTTAGCCTTGCTCTCAGACGAGCAAAAACGTTGGCTTGCCATTGCAGACGAGATCAAAGCCACCAAAGAGCGCTTTGGCAAAAAGACGGCTTTAGGTCGCCGCCGCACCGAATTTGCGGCTGTCACGCAAGATGTTGAAATCACCATTGATGCCTTGGTCGAAAAAGAGCCGATTACCGTCATTTTATCTCAAAAAGGTTGGATTCGCACCATCAAAGGCCACGTCAACCTCTCCGATGATTTCAAGTTCAAAGATGATGACAGCCTACTCAAAGCCGTTCATGCGCAAACCACCGACAAAATCGTGTTGCTTGATACATCGGGCAAGTTTTTCACGCTTCAGGCAAGCGATATTCCTTCGGGTCGCGGTTTTGGACAGCCTTTGCGCCTGATGATAGATTTAGCCAACAATGACAACATTTCCGAAATGTTCGTTTTTGAGCCCAAGGCCAGTTATATTTTGGCATCCGACACCGGCCACGGCTTTGTGGTGGATGAAAATCACATCATTGCCCAAACCCGCAACGGTCGCAAAATTATGAATTTGGCAAGCGGCGAAAAAGCGGTATTCTGCGTCAAAATCACCGGTGATATGGTCGGCATCGTGGGCCAAAATCGCAAACTCCTGATTTTCAAGGTTGAAGAAATTCCCACCATGGCACGCGGCCGTGGCGTCACACTGCAAAAATATAAAGACGGACTGACAAGTGATATTCAGGTTTTTGACTCCAACGTCGGTTTTGCATACAATCGTTCCGGCGGCATCACGGTCGAAAAAAATCTAATCACATGGCTCGGCCACCGTGCACAGACGGGCAAACTGGTTCCGTTCGGATTTCCAAAATCAAATACATTCTTTAAAGGATAACACGACGGTATTATATATTTTTTAACGAGGCAACAACATGAAAAAAATTATATTTTGCATACTGTTTTATGCATTTTCCGCCAACGCGCAAACGCCGGCCGATATCAAAAAGGTCGAAGATTATCTAAATTCCGTTTCAACCATGCAGGCCGATTTTGTGCAAATGGCTTCAAACGGCACCTCATCCGAAGGCAAACTTTATATCTCAAAGCCTTCCAAAATTCGCATTGAATATGCCCCGCCGGCCGATATTTTGATTGTCGGCAACGGTGAGGAAATTATTTTTCATGACAAAGAATTGGATCAAATTACCAATATTGATTACAATGATATTCCCGGCACAAAAATCTTGACCAACACGGTCAAAATCGGCGACGGCAAACTCAAAGCCACCGATTTTTACAAAGATGCCGGCTCAACCACCATCACGCTCGAATACGAAAAACAAAAAGACTTAGGGCCGATGACACTCGTATTTTCCAATAAGCCTTTCGAACTTAAACAATGGAAGATTATTGATCCGCAGGGCATCGAAATTACATTATCCTTATATGATTTGACAACCAATAAACCTTTGGATGAAAATCTGTTTTCATATAAAGTCAAATCACGCAAAAATGCAAAAAGACGGCATTAAGCCGCCTTTTATTTTCCTTTGATGAGGTTATTCGCCCTGTCCCAATTCGTTTTCAAAATCTTTGAGTTTCAAACTTAAACCCTCGGGCGGATTTAATTGCCACGCCTCTTTGATTTGTTGTTTGGCCGTTTCAAAACGCCCGAGCGCATACGAATATTTTGCCAAAGCATACATACTCTCCGCTTTGTCGCCTTTTTCATAATACGCCTTTGCCAACAATTCCCAACCGCGCGCGGTTTCGTGGTCGATTTGCGCCCTGTTTAACAGCGCAATCACAGACGACAGATACCGACGATGTTCCGGCATTTCCAATGTGCACTCGGTATACGAAAGGACAATTTCTTCACCATCCGGCTTCAACGCAAGCGCTTTTTGGTAGATTTGCTGTGCCTGCCTGATTTTGCCCTTTGTAAACAAAACCTCACCTTTCATTTGATAAAAATACGGATTGTTCGGATATTTTCTGATGAGTTTATCCAAAAGTGCAACGGAACTTGTAAAATTTTGCGTACGAAACGCCACAATGGCCCGTGCATAATCGGCCGCATCGCCTGTCATATCGGCACTATATTTTCTCATCACCTGATTTTCCGGCAACAAAAACGCTATCAATTTGGCCCGAACAAATTCAAAATCTTTATCATAAGCAGATGCTGTTGTTCCTTTGCTTTCTTTGGCTTTTTTTTCAAAAAAAGCCAATCGTTCCGCACTCATCGGGTGTGTCTTAAAATAAGGCGTTTCGTCATATCCCGAAAGACGATTGTTTTTTTGTATTGTTTTCATAAAATTTTTCAAACCTTCGGGTGATTGATACGTGGCATTCAAATATTTCACCGCACTTTCGTCGGCGGCGCGTTCCTCACCGAGTTGAAACGCCGTCATCGCATTGATGAGTGACCCTTGTGTGCCGAGTGCCACCGCAATCGCCGCATCAGCCTGCCCTGAGGCTGCCGCCACGGTTCCGGCCGTAATCAGTGAAATGGCCGACAGCATTTGCAAATTTTCGGCATTTAGTTTTTGACGCAAAATATGCCCGCCCGCGATATGCCCCGTTTCGTGTGCCAAAATACCCGTCAGTTCATTGACATTTGCGGCTTTAATCAGTGTTCCCGTATTGATGAACATATGGTTACCGTCACTAACAAAAGCATTGAGGCTCATATCATTGATGATATGGATTTTGTTTTTATCATACGGCACATCGGCAACTTTAAAAATCGGCCGAAGAATATGATCAAGTAAACTTTGTGTTTCATCATCAATCAGCAAAGACGGCGTTGCAGCGACGGCATCAAAGGCAAAAACTGCCGTCATGCCTATCACAATCAGCAGTTTTCGAATGACACCCGTCATCTTTATCCGATTAATCTGCGCCACCATGTTTTTTTCTTTTCACCCTCAGGCGTTGCACTCAAATCATCCGAACTGTACAACACAACCGGACGTTCTGATTTTTGTTGTTTTTGACCTCTGCCAAACCGTCTGTCAAAACGGTTGCGACGCCGACCGAAACGTCTTTCCGAACGTTCTGTTTGCTCATCTTTTGCATCATTCTCATTTTCATCATTTGCAAAATCTGCCTCATCGTCGGGCATATCATACGAGGCCGTCACCGGTGCTTCCGTCTCCGGCTCAACCGATTTCGGTGTCCGTTGACGTTCAATCTTATAATCCGACACATTTCTAATTGTGCTATCCGAGGCAATCACCACTGACATATGATAACGATCTTCAAGTTCCGACAAATTCTTGCGTTTTTGATTTAACAGATAAACAGCCGTATCTGTCGGGACATACACCGTTAAAGATGTAAATCTGTTTTTGATACCTTCTTCTTCTATGGCGCGCAAAACGAGCACCGCGCCCGATTCGATGGTACGCATCACGCCGTGTCCTTTACAATACGGACAAGGTTCATAATTGCTTTCAATAAATGACGAATGCATACGTTGTCTCGAAATTTCGAGCAAACCGAAACAACTCATTTTAGCCACCTGAACACGTGCGCGATCGTTTTTCAAAGCCTCTTTCATACGTTTTTCAATCGCGATATTGTTTTTATTGTCTTCCATATCAATAAAATCGACCACGATTAAACCGGCCAAATCCCGCATTTTGAGTTGACGTGCAATTTCGTCCGCCGCTTCCAAATTGGTTTTGAGGGCTGTTTCTTCGATATCCATTTCTTTGGTCGCACGTCCCGAGTTAACATCAATCGCCACCAAGGCTTCCGTTTGGTTAATCACCAAATAGCCACCCGATTCGAGCGGCACAACGGGGTTATGCAATTTATCAAGTTGAGCCTCGACTTGATAACGTTGAAACACCGGCGGTTCATATGACTTGCGGCATTTCAAACGACGCAAATTTTGCGGCGATAAAATTTTTACAAAATCACGCGCGGCCTTAAAAGCTTTGTCACCGTCAACGATAATTTCGGATATATCGTTGCTGCACATATCGCGCAGGGCACGCTTGATTAAATCTCCCTCTTCATAAATCAGGCACGGTGCTTTGTTTTTGAGGGCATTTGTTCTGATTAAATTCCATGTTCTGATCAAATAGTTATAGTCGCGAACGATATCATCTTCGGTTTTATCTTCACCGGCGGTTCTGATAATCAAAGACATATCCATCGATAATGGCAAACCTTTGATGATATCTTTCAAGCGCTTTCTGTCCGCCGCATTGGTGATTTTGCGTGACACACCGCCGCTTTTGATACGATTCGGCATCAACACGCCATAGCGACCGGCCAGTGACAGATATGTTGTAAACGATGCACCTTTATTGCCGCGTTCTTCTTTGACGGCCTGCACCAGCAAAATCTGACCTTCTTTAATCACATCTTGAATACTGGAGCGGTGATACAACTTGCGTGCACGAATCAATTTGCGCTGCATCTCAAAAAGATACTCAAATTCTTCATCCGTCGTCTCGGATGTAATATCTACTTCAATATCATCTTCCGAAGTTTCATCGTCTTGGATATTTTCGCACACCACATCGTCATCATTTTCGCTACCCAAAGACAAAACCTTCAACTTTTCTTCATCCTCGGCATTTGATGTTTTTTTCTTAACCGGACGACGATGCGAATGCCGAACGGGCTTTGTCTCGTTTTGAGAAGATTCTTCGGCAGCAGGAGCAGGCATTTCCGCTTCACCGGATACTTGCGTTTGAGCCGTTTCTTCGATTTGCTTTTCTTCCGACGTTTCTTCTAGAGCCGCGGCCTCAGCCTCTGCTTTCAAACGTTCTTCTTCCAATTTGCGCGCTTCATAGAGTGCTTTTTTTTCTGCCCGATGGCGCGCACGCTGTTCTTCCCGCTCTTTGATATACTTCTTTTTGTTTTCGATGATTTCATCGACTTCTTTATCGACCGTTTCAAGCAATTCATCACTGGCGTAATAATAGTCGGGGTGAATTTCACTAAACGCCAAAAATCCGTGCTTATTGCCGCCATAATCAATAAATGCGGCCTGCAATGACGGCTCTATTCTGACAACCTTCGCGGTATAAATATTTCCTTTGATTTGTTTTCTCGATGTCGATTCAAACTCTACATCTTCGATTTTATTTCCGTCGACAATCACAACTCTTGTTTCTTCGGGCTGCGTGTCATCAATTAACATTCTTTTTGCCATAACATTTTTCCTTTAATATTTTATTGTTACGGCCGAATTTTGATAAAAAACATACAATACGCCCTAATCGGCAGAGCCTTTGCCCCGCCTGCGTCATCTGTATATCTTCATTTTTTTATCAAAGCGCATTATTTTTCTTGCTTATTTAGCCTTGATAAAAAACAACAAAACCCAGCGTCTCTTTGCATTCGACAACGTATCTTATGCAAAAACTTCCGTACGTCTTCTGCCGAACACTTTATCACAATACAAAGTTTCTTTTTAAATTACAACAATAAAATGACATGATACACAAAATCACAAAAAAATAAATGACCAACTCTCTGCATTCCCCTCATCCCAAAGCCACACTCTACCGTCATCCCGAACTTGCACCGAGAATCTTTTATTCTACCGTCATCCCGAACTTGTTTCGGGATCTATCCAAGTCTGTCATCCTAGGGCTTGTCCCTAGGATCCCATCTCATCTATTTATACTTAATTCTAAACTTCACCGTGTCCGTCCCTGCTGATTCAACGGCTTGCCGTGCCTCTTCAACGGTGTAGATACGGTATTTGACATAATTTCCCGAAGCAAAATCATCAAGCGAGTGATACATTTTTGAGCCCACCCAAAATGAACTTTGTGTATTTGCGGCTGTTAAAATATCTTCGCAATTTTCTTGGCTTGTGCAAGCCGCCCCGTTTGCAAACAAATCAAGCG
>JAGCTK010000170.1 GCA_017963715.1 Alphaproteobacteria bacterium
GAGTGGGAATTGCTTGAAAGCGTTTATATCGGTGATGAAAGCACATTTAACGGCGAAATCACGGGGCCGAATACACTTTTGCTTTATCCGAAGCCCGGTTCAACGACGGTTGGTGTGGATACCAATGTGATGGTGTTCGGTCGTTCGGGCAATAAGTATGTCTTTTATGTCAGAAGCGAAGGTGTTAATACGGAAAGATTGACCAATTCGGTTATTGATATCGAAGTGGTCAGCGATCAAAAAAAAACAGGCGGAAAGTCAACCGGCACGGGCGGTAGCGGCAGTTTCGGCGGCAGATTAAATGCCAGCAACTATACCGGTGACAGTTCGGTTGATTCGACCTTTACGCGTCGTTATCAAAAAGAAGATTGGATTCAAAGTATTCCGCTTGATCCGTCACAATTCAAGTTTGACGTTGAAGTGTATGTGCCTAATCCGGAAGATGTGGTGATTGCACCTGAACGCGTGTGGCGTGATGACATCTTTACATATATCGATTTGGGCGAAAAGGCCTTAAATATGGCACAACGTCCGATTGTGACATTGATTGTCGAACGCGTGGAAACACCGGTCGGCTTCAGAGCCAAAGGTCCGAACAACAGATTGATTGTTGTCGAGGGTGTCGGTGATATGGTTTTAAGAAACGGCAAAAGACTGGTGTGCTTAAAACTGCGTCGTGCAGATGATGTAGGTATGTATAATATCGCTGCCGAAACAAACGATTGGGATGTTCCGCCGGCTATACCGTCTAATCAACAAGGTTCAACCAAAAATTCTGAAGTCCAAGGATTTAATTTGACGGGCGGTACATTAGATGACCGGTCGGCGAGTATGTGGCGGACCAACGATGATGCCAGCTTGGTCGGCGAATTTGATGTCAAAGCGGGTGCGGACGGTGAGTTGTTGGTGCCTGAATATGCTTTCCATAGCGGTGGCGCACAAGGACAATCTACGCAGTATCGTAAAATGTATAAATTGCAACCGGGTGCGGGTAAAATGGATATGTCGGGCATGCCGTCAAATTACAGATACGGTGCCGGATTTGAAGGCGATGATGCGGCAAGCATTTCGGTCGAACTCGGAACGGATGCCGACGTGACAAGACTTGAAAATTTATGGTCTGAATTGTCTACAAAATATGTGTCGACGCTCAAAGGTTATCAGCCGTTTTATTCGGTTGATGCGCCGGCAGACGGACAAGGTAAAGAACTGTTCCATTTGAGAATCGGTCCTGTTTCATCGATTGATGTCGGCGACGAGATATGCGGACAACTCGGGCGTAACGGTGTCTTTTGCAGTGTCATAAGGATTCAATAATAAAAGCGAGTAGCCATGCCCACAGAGCCATTAACACATTCGGAACATTATGTTCGTAAAACAAATCGTATTATCTTAATTGTCGGTTTGGTTTCATTTGTTGTATTTGTTTTTGGCTTGATTTTGTTGTTTTCGAGCAAAAACGGGGGCGAAGAATATCAAGAACCTGTGTTTACGGCAGATGATGATGTGTTTGGCGAGCAGTCAAATAATGCCTCTTTTATGAACGATGATATTGAGTTTGGTGAGGCGCAGGAGCAGGAAAAACCGATTACAACAACACCGGATCCAATCAGTATGGGGCAGGTTGTCCTGGGAACGGAAGCAAAAAATGTGTTGACCATCGGTACCAACGGTAAAGCACCGATTAGGGTTGTGTCGGTTAAACTTGCAGAACCGCCCTTTGACGGTTTTACTTTTCAAGATGACTGCACGAGTGCCGAACTTCGGGGCAATCAAACATGTAATGTTGTGATGTCATGGGCACCGGTGATTGCCGGTAATGTGCAAAATAATTTTATTATTTCATGGCACGAGTTGAATTTGAGTGCACAAAATGCCAAGGCCGAAAAAGTGCCGGTTGAAGGTACGGCCATCACAAAAGAAGATTGCAATTTCTGCGATGCATCTACCACGGGCTTTATAGCGGGTGATGCTTCGGATGTGCATAAACGCCAAGTTGCCTATGGATCGGATGGCTCGGTCATCGGGTATGTGGATGAAGACGGGTTTGTGCATAGTCAGTCAGGAGAAATTATCGGCCGTATGAATAATGACGGTTTGATTATTGATGATGAAGGCAATATTATCGGTGTAGCCGGAAATAAAAAGTTGATTTATGATGACGATGGCAATGTGATCGGTTATGTGGCACCTGACGGAACGGCGTTTGACGATAAAGGAAATGTTATCGGCAAAATGTTGGCCAACGGATTGGTCGTTGATGCCGAAGGCAATGTCATCGGAAAAGGTGTTGATGCCGGCTTGGTTTTTGATGAAAACGGCAATATCATCGGTCGCGTGATGGATGACGGAACAGTGGTTGGTGAAGACGGCCAAGTGATTGGCAAGATGTTGGCTGATGGCAGTGTAGTTGATTTAGACGGGCAAACAATCGGCCATGTCGGACGCACGGGTCAAACGGTTGTTGATAAAGATGGTAATGTTTTAGGTGTTGTCTTGCCTGATAACTCCATCATTGATGAAAACGGAAATATTGTCGGCTATGTCGATAAAGACGGCAATGTGTATGCCACAAACGCCTCGGCTCTTGATACAAGTGCTCAAAGCGGAAGAGAATTGGTTTATGATGACAAAGGAAATGTAATCGGTTTCGTGGATGAGAACGGCAACGCTGTTGACTTAAAAGGCAATGTCATCGGTAAGAATAACGCCAACGGACAGATTGTTGACGCAAGCGGTTAA
>JAGCTK010000171.1 GCA_017963715.1 Alphaproteobacteria bacterium
ACAAGAAGTAAACTTTAAAATGAGCAACATATTTGATTTGAGTGAAGAAGACGCGCCGAAAACATATGATAATATCAGCGCGATGCACCAAACATTTCCTTGGATGCAAGTGTTAAATCCCGAACAAAGACGTGCGGTTGAAACAACCGAAGGCGCACTTCTTGTTTTATCAGGTGCCGGCACGGGAAAAACGCGCGTTTTGACAACGCGATTGGCCTATATCTTGTCAAACGGTTTGGCGCAGGCGTACCAATGTTTGGTGGTGACGTTTACTAATAAAGCCGCCAAAGAAATGAAAAATCGTGTGCAGGAATTAATCGGTTCGGTGGCAGACAGTGTGTGGCTCGGCACATTTCACAGCGTTTGTGTCAAAATTTTGCGTCGGCACGCCGAATTGGTGGGTTTGAAAAGCAATTTTACGATTTTGGATGAAGATGACCAAAAGCGCGTGATTAAACAAATTTTGGAAGCCGAAGGTATCGATGACAAAAAATATCCGCCGGCGGCACTGGTAGAAAAAATTTCGCGTTTTAAGGATAAAAACTTAACCCCCGAGAAAATTGCCAAAGAGTTTAAGGGGAATGTGACAACGCTTGTGTATCAAAAATATCAAGCGCGCTTAAAAGAATTGAATGCCGTCGATTTCGGCGACATTATTATGTATGTTTTAGAGATTTTTTTGAAACACAGCGACGTGTTGGAAGAATATCAGAAAAAATTTAGATATATTATGGTGGACGAATATCAGGACACCAATGTGACGCAATATTTATTGCTCCGCTTGCTGGCACAATTTTACGGTAATATTTGCTGTGTAGGTGATGATGACCAGTCGATTTATTCGTGGCGCGGGGCTGAAATCGAAAATATTTTAAGGTTTGAAAATGATTTTGCAGGCGCTGAGATCATCCGCTTGGAGCAAAATTATCGCTCGACACACAATATTTTGCAAGCAGCATCCAATTTAATCGGACACAACAACGAAAGGCTCGGCAAAACTTTGAAAGTGGCCGAAAATTCGCCGGCAAGACAATGTGATGATGAAAAAATAAAAGTTGTCAGCGTCTACAGCGGTGAAGAAGAAGCGTTGACCGTGGTGCATGAAATCGAAAATTTGCATCGGCAAAATTTTGCATATTCTCAGATGGCGATTTTGGTGCGCACCGCAGCGCAAATGCGTGAATTGGAAGAAAAATTGATATCAGAGGCCGTGCCGTATCAAGTGATCGGCGGACCGAAATTTTATGAACGGGCGGAAATCAGAGATATGGTGGCATATTTGCGCGTGATTGCCCAAAGTGCAGATGATTTGGCTTTTGAACGCATCATCAATAAACCCGCACGCAAAATCGGCACGACCAGTGTGAAAAAATTTAAGGATTACGCGCATGACAAACATTTGTCATTGTTTGAGGCCGTCCGTGAGATGAGTGATTTAGGGCTGATTTCAGGCCAACTGCTGACGGCATGTTGCAATTTAATCGGCCTGTTTGATGTGTGGAAAGGGGCGGCGGAAAATATCAAGCCTGCCGAGTTGGTGGAGCGTGTTTTGGAAGAATCGGGCTATATGGAAATGCTGAAAGCAGAAAATTCGCCCGAAGCCGACGGGCGAATCGATAACTTAAAAGAACTGGTCAACGTGATGAGCGATGATGTTAATTATCCCGATTTGCAAGCCTTTTTGGAACATGTGAGTTTAGTCACCGATACCGATGCCGTCATCAATGCCAACAATGTGATGCTGATGACACTACATTCGGCCAAAGGATTGGAATTTGATGTGGTGTTTTTGCCGGGTTGGGAAGAGGGGCTTTTTCCGCATGAGCGCGCTTTGAACGAAGGGGGCGAAAAGGCCTTGGAAGAAGAAAGGCGGCTGGCTTATGTTGCCTTGACGCGCGCTAAGCAAAAACTCTATATTTTGGCGTCATTCGCGCGCAAAATATTCGGCCAATGGGAAAACAATCAGCCCTCACGTTTTTTAAATGAATTGCCGACACCGTGTTTGGAAATTGTCAATCAAGCCTATCCGAATTATCAAAAGATGCCTTATCAGGCAAAATCGGCGACAACATATCGCGCGCAAAACACGCACAAATCCTCGTCGCAACAACTCAAAGGTGCACGTGTTTTTCACGAAAGTTTCGGTTATGGCACATTGATGCGTGTTGAAGCAGACAACAAGTGCGAAGTTTACTTTGACAAAGCAGGGCGCAAAATGATATACGGCTCATATTTGCGCAGAGTGTAAGGCCTATTTGTATCTGATTCTAAAGTTGACGGTATCGGTGCCGGCCGCCTCGACGGCTTGCCGTGCTTCTTCGACGGTATAAATGCGTTTGCCGCTACCAGTGGTGCTACCGCCAGCATTACCGGATCCACCAAGGGATACATTGGCTAAATCAATTTCATTGTCTTTGGCATATTGGCTGCACACAGCGATATTCTTTTGTGATGTTGTGCCGGTTGTACCGCAATCA
>JAGCTK010000172.1 GCA_017963715.1 Alphaproteobacteria bacterium
CATTAATCTCATTTGTTATGATATTTTTTTCTCTTTGAGCCGGCTCTAATTGAATTTGATCGGTATTGTCTCTGATAATTGTGCGACATGTCAACACCGTCACCTGCTCTTTTAAGACATTCAACAAATCGGCAAACATATTAAATGCCTCTTTTTTATATTCATTTAACGGATCTTTTTGCCCGTAAGCACGCAATATAATCGTGTGACGCATCATATCAAGCGTTGCAATGTGCTCTTTCCACAAAAAGTCAAGTGTCTGAAGCAAAATGCTTTTATCAACCATTTTGAGAATTTCCGCCGGAATATTGGCATTTTTCTCTTCTAAGTCTTTGTGCACTTCGAGTAAAATCTTTTCTTTCAACTCATCTGCCGTGATACCGTCAACATTGGCCCAATTGACAACAGGAATAACAAAGCCCGTCATCTTGTTTAATTCTTGCGCCAAAGTTTCGAGTTGCCACTCGTTTTTGTCCGTGCCATAAGGCACATATTGATCTATCAACATTGACAAGCATTCGTCACGCATCATCTCGACGCTGTCCGAAACATCATCCGTTTCCATCAGTTTTTTGCGTTCGGCATAAATCACCTTGCGTTGCTCATTCATCACATCATCATATTTGAGCAGATTTTTACGGATATCAAAGTTACGTTCTTCCACTTTTTGCTGGGCTTTTTCCAAGGCTTTTGAAATCCACGGATGAACAAGAGCCTCACCTTCCGGCAAGCCCAAACGTTGCAAAACATTTGACATACGTTCCGAACCGAAAATGCGCATCAAATCATCTTCAAGTGACAAGAAAAACTTGGATTTTCCGGGATCACCCTGACGACCGGAACGGCCGCGCAATTGGTTGTCGATACGGCGGCTTTCATGCCGTTCCGTACCCAAAATATAAAGACCGCCGGCTTCCAAAACCTTTTTCTTATCGGCTTCGACTTCGGCCGTAATTTGTTCTTTCAATTTTTTGATTTCATCTTCGGTCTCATCGCCCTTGAGCAAAGTCTTCAATTTCATATCGGGGTTACCGCCGAGTTGAATATCGGTACCGCGGCCTGCCATATTGGTCGAAATCGTAATGGCACCCGACACACCGGCCTGTGCCACAATTGCCGCTTCACGCTCGTGATGACGCGCATTTAATACCTCAAATTTGACATACGGCGCGGCATTTGAAAGCAAATCAGCTACAAGTTCCGATTTTTCGACGGATGTCGTACCCACCAAAACAGGTTGGCCGTTTTTGTGACACTCTAAAATTGTTTTGATAATCGCATCATATTTTTCTTTTTCCGTACGATAAATCTCATCATGTTCATCAATTCGGATGACCGGTTTGTTGGTCGGAATTTCGACACACGGTAAGTTATAAATATCCACAAATTCGGCTTCTTCGGTCATCGCCGTACCCGTCATACCGGAGAGTTTCGGATAAATTCTGAAATAGTTTTGAAACGTAATCGAAGCCAGCGTCTGATTTTCGGAAGCAATTTGCACACCTTCTTTGGCTTCTAAGGCTTGATGTAATCCGTCGGAATAACGACGTCCTTCCATCACACGGCCCGTAAATTCATCCACAATCACCACCTTGCCGTCTTTGACGATATAATCGACATCACGCGCAAACATTTTGTGGGCTCTTAACGCTTGATTGACATGGTGGACAAGCGTGACATTGGCAATATCATACAAACCGCCATCTTTAATCAGGCCGACTTCTTTTAAGAGTTGCTCGACATGCGTCATACCGGTTTCGGTTAAAGTCACGGTTTTTTGTTTTTCATCTTTTTCAAAATCCGAAGCATCAAGCTTTGGAATAATTTTATCGACACTGATATATTTTTCGGATGAATCTTCTGCCGCACCCGATATAATCAAAGGCGTTCTGGCTTCATCAATCAAAATTGAATCGACCTCATCGACAATCGCAAAATTAAACTCACGTTGCACTCGATCAGCGAGCGAAAATTTCATATTATCACGCAGATAATCAAAACCGAGTTCATTATTGGTCCCATACAAAATATCTGCATTATAAGCTGCACGACGCGCGGTATCATCTTTGTCGTGAACGATGTAATCAACCGTCAAACCCAAAAATTGATAAATCTGGCCCATCCATTCGGCATCACGTTTGGCCAAATAATCATTGACGGTCACGATGTGGACACCTTTGCCCGTCAACGCATTCAAATAAGCCGCCAATGTTGCAACAAGCGTTTTACCCTCACCCGTTTTCATTTCGGCAATCATACCTTTGTGAAGCACGATACCACCAACAAGTTGCACATCATAGTGACGTTGTCCCAAAGTGCGCTTTGCTGCCTCTCTGACGGCGGCAAAAGCCTCGGGCAAAAGATCATCCAATGTTTCACCATTTTCCAAACGCGCGCGAAATTCTTGCGTTTTGGCTTTTAACTGTTCATCCGATAACTTGATGAAATCGGGCTCTAAAGCATTGATTTGTTCGACGATTTTAAATTGTTTTTTGACGAATCTGTCGTTTGCGCTGCCAAATAAGGCTTTGGCGATTTTATTCAAAAGCATATTTTTTACCTTAATTTAGTACAATATTTCTATCATTTAGTGTGTAATCTCCGTAAAGTCAAGACTATCATCAAAAGTTATAAACCGCCTAATAAAAAATACTTTAAAATAAGGCACAAAATGTTTATATTTTAGAAAAATATCATTAACTCTTACATTAAGGAAAAACAAATGCAAAAGAAACTTTTTTGGACCGGCGCGGTTATTTTGGCCGTTGCTGTTTTGGGCACGACTTATTACATGGACACCCCGACAAAACCTTTGAAAAGCAATCTGCGTCTTCATTCGCCGATGTCTCAGGTCACATCCGATAAGGCTCAGCCGGTTGAAGTCAAAGATGATGCCGTCGCGGCACGTGTCAACGGTGAAGTCATTACCATTGCCGACATCAGAAAAGGCTATATCGACAACCCGCAAATTGCCGAGCAGGTTCCGTTTGATGAATTTTATGAAAAAGCGCTTGATGTCTTTGTCAACGGCAAGTTGTTGTATCAGGCCGCCGAAAAAGAAAATGTTGAGGCTTTAGATGCCTATCAATCACAACTTCAGACAGCCAAAGAAGATTTGGCACGCAAAGTTTATCTTGATAAGCAGGTTGAAGATAAGGTCACCGATGCGGCCGTTGCCAAATTCTATCAGGATGAATATGTCGCTAAATTTGTCAGCAAAAAAGAGATGAGCGCCAAACATATTTTGGTTGATAATGAAAAAACGGCCAATGAAGTGATTGAAAAATTAAATAAAAAAGGCAATTTTGACAAGATAGCCAAAGATTACACCAAAGACAAAACCGTTGAACTCGGTTGGTTTACCGAAGATTTGATGGTGCCTGAATTTGTGGATGCGACAAAGGCTTTGAAAAAAGGTGAATACACCAAAAAACCCGTCAAAACACAATTTGGTTATCATATCATTTTGTTGTTGGATACGCGTGATGCCAAACCCTTGCCTTTGAAAGATTTGGAGCCGCAAATTCGCAGTATTTTGAGCCAGCAGGTTGTTGCCGAAACTTTTGAAAATCTGTATAAAAACAGTTCGATTGAAAAGTTTGATTTAAGCGGCAAACAAATTGTTGATGAGCCTGCTCAAAAATAACCACAAAATACATCAAAAAAAACATCCGAGATGATTTCTCGGATGTTTTTTTTGTTATTTATCGTGCCGCATTTTTAGAACAACGGCATACCTTTATCCATTTTGATTTTTTGTTGTTCCATAATCGTCGATAAATTGAGTTTGCCGTTACGGAACATACTGCGCACCTGACAACCGGCGCTCAAATCGGGATTTGCAAAAATATAAGTCACGCTGATGCGTTTCGGCGCACCGGTCAAGATTTGGTGCAAACAGCCCAAAAAGCCGTTGGCCACCAATTCGTAAGCCATTTCTTCGGAAATACCGGAAGAGGCCGCATATTTCACAAGCGAGTTAATCGAATCCGGCACGTTGTTGGAGTGAATGGTTGACAACACCAAGTGGCCTGAGGTTGCCGCACGCAGTGCTTCAGAAGCAACGTTCGGATCACGAATCTCACCAAGGTAAATATAACGCGGCTTTGAACGAAGCGCAGATTTAATACCTTCCTGCCAAATACCGCCCGGAGGCGTTGTTTGTTTGCAAAGCCCCAATTCGCCCGACGGTGTCAAATACACACCATCCAAAGGCAACTCGATCGGGTCTTCAATCGTAAAGCAAAAACCGCCTTTTTCACTCAAATATTCTTGCAAAAGAGCCGAAATCGTCGTTGATTTACCGGAACCAGTCGGACCGGCAAGCAAAATCAAGCCCGAACGGCCGGACAGTGACAATAAGTAATTATACAAACCTTGCGGTAAGCCCAACTTTTTGAGTTGAGGCACTTTAATCGGCATTTTACGAGCGCAGAATTGCGGGCCGTCACCGGAAACCGTTCTTTCCACACGGAAATGTCGGCCGTGATATGTCAACAGGTATGAACGGTTCACTCCGTCATACGTTTCTTCCAGTTGTTGCAAAAATTCAGGATAATCTTCAAATGTCACAACTTTTAAGCCGGCATCCGATTTGGCCGCCCATGTATAACATTTTTTATCCGGCGTGATGTACACATCGGAAAAATCAACTTCATTAATCAACCCCAAATGTTCACACGTAATCAAATCGGGAATTTTTTCGGCCTCAGCCAATTCGGCCTTGATTTTGGCCAAATGCTCTTCTTTGGTCATCACATGCGGCTGCGGCATTTCAATCCGAG
>JAGCTK010000173.1 GCA_017963715.1 Alphaproteobacteria bacterium
CAACATCACGGTGCCGTCTTCGTCCATATTGTCCACCGTTGCAAAGTCATCCCAACCGTTGATATGGATGGTGTCGCGGTGTCCCTTTGTTGTTTGACGCGGGCTTTCATAATAAACGTTGGTGTCGGCCAAAACACTGCCGGGAACGGCCTCAACCATTGCTTTGACCATATCTTTGGGCAACAAATTCGGCCCATGCGGTTCACCGGTATGAAATTTGATAACAACCTTGCCGGTGATGTTTTGATTGACCTTTTGATAAAGGCTGATGAGCCCTTGCGCGCTGATGTTTCGGGTAAAATAAACTTTAGATTTCATGATATTTCCCTTTCATGACATGAAATATGCATTATTATGTGCGATTAATTTATATAAGTCAAACACGAATTTAAAGAATTGTTAGGATGAAATATTTATATTATCAAAATCGGCTATTTATTCAGGTGTGATGATGCAATATTTTTATCAAAATAACGGCTCAAAAGATTTGATTGTTTTTTTTGCGGGGTGGGGATGTGATGAAAATCAGTTTACCAATTTGCACGATAAAAATGACGTTTTGATTTTGTATGATTATCAAGATTTGAATTTGGATTTTGATTTTAAAAAGTATCGCAATATTGATGTGATTGCTTATTCGGCCGGTGTGTTTATCGCTTCGATATCGGCGGACAGGCTTTTTAAGGCTCGGCAAAAAGTTGCCGTGTGCGGTAATCCGTATCTGTTTGATGAAACATTCGGAATATCTCAAAAAACAATTGAAGTTTTTAAAGATATCACATTGGATAATTATTTGGATTTCAGAAGAAAATATATGGTTTTTTCGGACGAGGAATATACAAAGTATAATCAACTTGAATCGCGTCGCACGATTGAGAGTTGTGCCGATGAGTTGATTAAATTAAAAAAACTGTATCAAAAAAAGAAAGCACAAATCAATCCGGTCTTTGACAAGGCTATTGCGGCAGAAAATGATTTGATTTTTGATGTCAATGTGCAACAAGATTTTTATAAAGACAAACTCAAAGTTATCAAAAATGCCAAACACCATGTCTTTTTCGCGTTTGAAAGTTTTGAAGATATGCTAAACATATAAGTATGCTTGCTTGATAAAAAACACCTGCGGATATATAAAAAAAAAGCGTTTTTCAATTAAGAAAAACGCTTTTTTGCTTCATAAACGATAACGCAATATAGCCCCGAAACTCCAATTTTCTTCTTTCCAAAAATTATAATGGAAAGATGACACCGGCTGAATATTGTTTGGCTCGACTGCGTGAATCAACCGCGCAAACAGCAGAACGTCAGTGTTTCCCGAATGCTTGTTGCTTAATGAACCGGTTTTGAACCAGATTTGTCCACCGTATTTGTATCCCCATGCTGTATAAGGAATAACAGATTTCGGCTCAGCATCTTCGAGGATGTTTTGGTAGAAAAATACATCACCGGATGATTTTCCGTATCCGCCCAAAACATCAACACCAAGACCCATTTTTCGATTGTAACAGGTTTCAAGGCCGACTTTGAACAAAAGGTCACATGTCACGCCGTATCGGTCGCTCTGCGTAAATGAAAAGATAAAACCGGTGCTGTAAGCAAATCCGGCCTCATTCAAACGCAACTGATTCTGCTCTTCCGTACCGGGGATAAAAATCAGAGAATAGCCGAAATTAAGCCCGATACCTGTATCATCTGTTTCTTGACGATTTTGATCACCGGACAGAACATCTGCCGTTGCAACCTTTGCCTTAGAAATACTTGGACAAAGTTCCAATGCCTGAACAAGATGGTGCTTTTTGAATAGCCCATGACCTAAAGGGTATAACCGTTCTTGCGTCGAGACAGTTTGATTGCCGGCAGATGACAATGCCTGAATCAATTCAAACATGGGTGTTCCTTGTTCTAACGAAAACTGTTGTTGAAAGGCATCCATCGGATTGATCACCTCGACCGCACTTGAAGCATCGGAATTTTCATGTTGCGCATATACCGGATAGCGGTAGCCTATTGCACAAAGTGCAAGCAAAAATAATATTTTTTTCTTCATAATTTAAGAGATTAATAATTTTATTTGGCGGAATTGTATGTCAAATTTTTATTTTTGGCAAGTATTTTTTATATTTTAATATAAAATTGTTTTCGTCGCACAAAACATACCGCAAAATACGGTTCATCCAAGAAAGCAGAAAGTATCAACACGGTTGCCGAAAATTTGTTTAAGCCAAGGTATTGACCCAAACCCTGTGTTCACACTCGCCATCGATAGTGATATCGGGCAACATTTCGCCGCCAAAATGCCGCATGGCCTTGCTGATAACGGCAAATGAGGCCGTATTTTTGGCGTTGCAGGTGATTAAAACTCTATCAAGGCCGAGTTTTTTGGCTTCTTTAAGGCACAAAATGAGCCCCGAAAAAGCATAACCCTGTCGGCGTTTGGATGGCAAAATGATATAGCCGATGTTGCCGCCGATTTGCATTAAATTTGGGGTTAGATTGTGGCGGAGTGTGAATGAGCCGATATAATCATCGCCGTCCATCAGCCAATAATATGTGCTTGCCACATACCCCGGTTTGAGCCCAATACCTTGATCTTCATTTTGCTTTTGTTCCAGCCATAAATGCGCGGCATTACGGTCGGCGGCATCTATCAAAGAGACCACACTGCCACGGCCGTATGGCCTGTCATCTTCTCGGTATTCATCAAGCACTTTCAAAACGGCGGGCAGATATTTTTGGGAGGCTTTGACTAATTTCAGCATGGATATTGCCTATCATAAAAAATGTTGACATATCAGATAACCTTTGAGGTGATTGTAATCGGGAAAGTTTAATATTTTTATAAACGGTGTGCAAAACAGGGCACTTCATGCAAAAAAAAGGCTCAAAAAGAGCAAATCTTTTTGAGCCGTCGGCGGTTAATGACAACTATTTTTTGTTATCCGAGCCGGTGGAATTGGCATCTGAGCCGTCTCCTTTTGTTTGATAATAACGTCCATCCGGACCCTGATAATAACCTCTGCCTTCCATATAATTATTTCTTTATCGAGTTTTGGAAAAAGGTATCGACCGCTTCCTTGTAGCTTACCTTATCAAATAATTTATTAAAAATTTAAACACGGCCACTATGATATAAAATTTTTTTTGGGTTTGTCAATATATTTTTTGGAAAAAATTAAAATAAAACCCGCCATAAAAGGTGGGTTTCTTGCATTGGTGCGCGCCACGATGCGATTATCGGACTAACTATTCGCAAGAATATAGTGAATTGAGAGCCAAAATTGATAAGATATTACCTTGAAAAATCATTTTTTACATTAAATAAACCAGAATTACCCGCAAAAACATTTATTGCTTGTTTAACTTCTTTCATCGTTACACAGACAGCAATAACACCTGTATCAATACATTTTTTACGATATTCGGCAGTATCATTTCCTTCTGCTCCTACAAAGGCAATACTCTTCATTTCGGCAGCATTGGCGGCAACAAAATCATTCAAGCTGTCGCCAATAACAATGCAATCTTCCTGTTTATATCCTTTAGTTTTGGCTGCCAGTAAAAACAAATCCGGTGCAGGTTTGCCTTGCTTAACCATATCAACCGTAAAATAATCGTCCGGCGACATATATTGCTCAATCCATTTAAATTGTGTCATTTTCCATGCATGTTGCTCTTTGGTAGCTCCGGTGGCAATACAGTGTTCAAAACGATTATCTTGCATTACCGTTTCAACTCCATCTATCGGCTGCATAAAATGCATTCCATTATAGACTTCGCCTTCATCAATTTTTTGCATGAAATCAGCATCTAATTCAAGCGAAGGAAAATATTTTTCTAATTTTTCCTTTCTTAATTTATCTGCAATACCAACGAGCAGATTTAATTTTTCATCTTCGGAAAGAATAATATTTTTTTCTTTTTTCAGCGTTTCGAGCCAAACGGAAACCCACAACTTTTCACTATCTGCAATAACGCCATCAAAATCCCAGATGATTAATTTTTTCATATTTAATGCTCCATTAAAATTATCTATATTTGTAGCACTGATAGTATAAAGAGTCAATATCATTAAATTAAAAGTCCGATAATATTTTAAAAAATGGTATTTTAGGGAATCACGTTATCGGACTTTTTGTAATTTAACACTATAAAAGCAAAAAAAGCACCTCAAAAGGTGCTGATTGAAAAAATA
>JAGCTK010000020.1 GCA_017963715.1 Alphaproteobacteria bacterium
AACTGACTTTTTTATATCTCTTTGAAACGGCGTTATTTTTTGGTGTTTTAGGTGTACAATTTAAACGGTGGTTTAAATGCAACACTTTTTTAAAAAAATTGCAAAATTTTTTATTTTGCAAAATCAATTAGTTAGCAAAATTCACTTTTCCGGATTAGGTGGTGCATTTAAACCACCCTTTATGATACACTTTTTATATGGATTGGATGCCTGTCATTCTTGCACTTGTTGCGAGAATCCAAAAACACAGGAGATCCTCGGGACAGTGCCCGAGGATGACATAACGGAAGCCGTCATTCTCGGCCTTGTGCCGAGAATCCACCTTGGCCCTGTCATTCTCGCATTTATTGCGAGAATCCAAATAACAAAAGTAACTTTTATTAAAGGAGTAAGATTTATGAAACACAAATTTTTTATTTTGGGCTTAACAGCAACAGTTTTACTGCCGATGCATGTTCAGGCCGCGCATGAGGGGTGGAAGAACTGCGATGATGACGGAACGGCAAACTGCGAATATCAAATTAAAGACGGCGTTTTAACCGTTAAGCCTTATGATGACAGTCAGCCCGCAAGCATTCCGGATTATCCGAGAGATAGAACGTATGAAAGGTATCATCACCAAACCACAACGTCGCCTTTTCGCTGGGATGAAGATGCTGATACCGTCACGACCTTAAAAATTGAAAGCGGTATTACTTCCGTGGGTACATACGCCTTTGAAGACATGGGCTTTATAACGGTTGTTTTGCCGGAAGGTTTAACATCTATTAAAAACAGTGCTTTTAAGGAATGTGATTATCTTTCAGATGTAAATTTACCGAATAGTTTAAGAGAAATCGAAAACGGGGCATTTGCAGGCTCATCCTTAAAAAATGTTGTTATTCCGGCCGGAACGGAAGATAACCCGACAATTGTTGGTGCGACAGCGTTTCGTGGGGCAGTTGATACAAATGAAAGAGGTGTTTATGGTTTGCAGATTGAATCATTTGTTGTACAGGAAAATACGATATTAAATGAACAAATTTTTCTTCAAGAGATTAATACTAATACATATCCATTAATGAATTTGGAAAATTTTAAAATGTATTGCGCAGAGGGTAACCAATCGTGCATGGACGCAATGGCAAAAACGGTTGAGATTGCGCAAGCACGCGGTTTAATAGATTCATCTCAAACGGCACAAGACTACATAGAGATGTTTAGTAAAGACAGCAACGGATTTTATCAAATCGGCGATAAACTTTATGCAACGGCTGATTTAATGACACACAATGCCGCATGTGATGACGCACAAAATTGCCAAGCAATATTAGATGCAATCTCACAAGGAAAGCCTTTTGAAGTTGGCGGAAAATATTACGCCACATCGGATTTGTTTGCAAATGGGGCGCCTTGCACAAGCAAAGAAAATTGTGAAGATATTTTAACAGCCGCAAATACACAAAGTTCATTTTGGGTGGGCTCAAAAATGTATCACTCGCTTGATGATTTTGCTTCGGGAAATTATGTCAAATACCGTATCTACAAGGTTGAAGAGGCGCGTCAAGCCGTCGAGGCGGCCGGTACAGATACCGTCAATGTCAGAATCAGATACAAATAAAAAAATATTTTAAAAAACACCAAACAACACTTGACCGGCGCACATTCTTGATATATTTTTCGTAAAAAATCGTGTTTTTTAAAAAATAGAGGATTTTATGAATTTTCAAGATTTAGGACTGTCTTCCGATACAGTCAAAGCCATTGAAGAAGTCGGCATCAAAAGTCCGACCACCGTTCAGATTGATGTGATTCCTTCCATTTTAGAGGGTAAGGATGTTTTTACGATTGCGCCGCAACGTTCCGGCAAAACATATTCGTATGTTTTACCTTTGATTGAGATGATGGCACAACAAAACAACCACAACATTTTGATTATCACGGCCGATAGCCCGCAGGCTGCCAACGTATCCGACAGTTTTGCCATTTTTACAAAATATCATCAAACCCGTGACGATGATAACACCAATGTCATTATTGCCACGCCCGATTTGATTTTGGAATTGGACAGTGAGCAAAAACTTGACCTCGAGCATGTCGATATTTTGGTTGTGGATGACATCAACCTCATCAAAAAACAGCACCAACTTGCCAATCTTGAAAAGATTTTAGCAAAATTGCCGAGTGACAAGCAAAACATTGTCTTTACGAATCGTCGGTCAAAAGAAACACAAAGTATTTTGGATCAAATATTAAAAACGCCGACCGAAATCAAAATCGACAAGACAAAAGAGGATGAAGCCGATCAGGCCCAAACCGCGCCGGCCGGCAATGCCGAACAAGCCGTTCAACCCTCGCCGTTTTGCCGCCATACGCCGCAAATTGATGACGAAGCGGTTGAATATGTCGACAAGTTTCATATTTTCGGCAACAAAACACCTCGATTTTTGCTGTTTAAGGGAGAATTAAAACGTCGTTAAAAACACTTGCCAACGGCGTAAAAAATCATTATAAACAATCATCACAGATTTTTTAGGAGATAAATAAGATGTCAGGGCATTCCCAATTTAAAAACATTATGTACCGCAAAGGTGCACAAGATGCCAAAAAAGCACGTGTCTTTGCAAAACTCGCGCGTGAAATCACGGTGGCAGCCAAGGCCGGCTTGCCCGAGCCCGATAAAAACCCGCGTTTAAGATTGGCTATTCAAGCGGCTCGTGCCGAAAGTATGCCGAAAGACAATATCGAACGCGCCATCGCCAAGGCCACCCAAACCGCAGGCGGTGCCGATTTTGTCACCATGCGCTATGAAGGCTTTGCGCCCAACAAAGCGGCCGTCATTGTCGAGGCCCTAACCGACAACAAAAACCGCACGGCAGGTAATGTTCGCACCATTTTCGGCAAACGCGGCGGTATGATGGGCGAAACGGGTTCGGTCACGTTCAATTTTGAGCGAATCGGTTATATTGCTTATCCCGCAAGTACGGCAAGCGCGGATGAAATGTTTGAAAATGCTTTGGAAGCCGGTGCCAATGACGTTGCCTCGGATGAAGAATTGCACGAAATCGAGACACTGCCCGATGATTTGTTTATGGTAACCGAGGCCTTAGAAAAGAAATTCGGCACACCGTCTGCCTCACGTCTTGATTGGAAACCGACCGTCAAAGTCGAAATCAATGACATCGATACGGCTCAAAAGTTTTTAGACTTTATTGATGCGCTCGAAGAAGATGATGACGTTCAACACGTTTATCACAATGCCGAAATTTCAGATGCCGTCATGGCAGAACTCAATAAGGAATAAGTTTTGGTTCGGATTTTAGGTCTTGATCCCAGTCGTGCCTCAACCGGTTGGGGTGTCATTGATGCCGAAAACAACCGCTTAAAATATGTTGCGGACGGCTTTATCAAGACCGATCCGAAAGCACCTCTTGAAGAAAGATTATCTTTAATTTATCGCACGCTTTGTGAGGTAATCGAAGCATATCATCCGACCGAAGCCTCGATTGAGGTTATTTTCTTAAATGACAATCCGATGTCGACCATCAAACTTTCCGAAGCACGCGGCGTTGTTGTTTTGGCACCGGGTATGTATCAAATTCCCCTTTTTGAATATGAACCGAGCAAGGTTAAAAAGGCTCTTGTCGGCACCGGGCAGGCGCTCAAAACGCAGGTCGAGACCATGGTCAAAGTTTTGCTCGCAGGCGTGAAACCCAAAAACAACGACTCATCCGATGCGCTTGCCATCGCAATTACGCATGCGCATTTTAAGACCAATCCCGTTAAATAAAAAAGTTGAAATTTCTTTATTGTTG
>JAGCTK010000174.1 GCA_017963715.1 Alphaproteobacteria bacterium
CACGAGCGCATGGAAAAAACTTATGACGATGAAGCCTGAGATATGACGGATATCACCACAAAAGATTTTATCTTGGCGTCATCTTCGCCGCAACGTAAACGTTTGCTTGAACAAATCGGTTTTATTCCAAAGGAAATCATATCGGCTGATATTGACGAAAGCGAAAGATTGCACTAAAAGCCTTTGCTTTATGTCAAGCGTATGGCCCGCGAAAAGGCGTTGGCCGTCGGGGCAATCAAACCGGGCGAAAATGTGCTGGCCTGTGATACGATTATTACCGTCGGACTTCGTGTGATACACAAATCTCGGACGCCGGAAGATCAAAAGAAAGTGATGCGTTTGTTGTCAGGCCGAAATCATCGGGTTGTCAGCGCTGTTTGTTTGCTGAAAAAAGACGGCCGTCTTGTTGAACGCGTGGTTTCGACACGCCTTTCGATGAAACGCATGAGCGAACAGGAAATTAATGATTATGTCGCAAGCAACGAGTGGGTCGGCGTGTGCGGCTATAAAATAGAGGGCATTTTGGCAGGCTATGTCAAAAATATGGTCGGCTCATTTACCGGTGTTGTCGGATTGCCTTTGTATGAAACTCGCAATATATTGTCAGGAGCAGGAATAAAATGAACGCAGATACGATTGTTTATGAAAAGAAAAATAATCTCGTCCGTTTGGCCGTTTTGGAAAATGGGCAAATGGTTGAATTCGATATGTATGATAAGAGTTTGGCCGTTGAAGGCAATATTTATCTCGGAAGACTAACGCATAAAATGGAATTGGCCGGAGGCGGCGTTGGTTTTAAGGTCAATATCGGCGATGTAACGGAAGGCTTTTTAAATACCAACACATCCGATACAAAAGACTTGTCTTTATCCGAAGGTCAAAGTGTGGTGGTGCAGGTTGCACAAACAAGACACGCCGATAAAGGCGCAAAATTGACGCGCAACGTGCAAATTGTCGGGACAACCGTTGTTTATCGACCGATGAGAACGGATGTCAACGTCTCGCAAAAAATTACGGACCATGAAACAATCAGAAAAATGCGCTCGATTATCTTTCATCATATGAAAGGGCAGGAAGGCTGGTCTGTCAGAACGGCGGCGGTTGAATTTGAGGAAGATGTCATTGTTGAGGAAATGCAAAAATTAAGATCCGTGTATGAAGCGATTCGTATGCGCGCCAGATCGGCATCAGCCCCGGCATTGTTGTATGAAGGGGAAGATCCTTTGTATGAATATATCAGGCGCCATAAATCGAGTTTGAAAAAAATCGTTATCAATGATCATAATATGGTCTCGGATGTTGAGGAAGTTGTGGATACCGCAACCGAATACACGGCTGAGCCGTTTGAAAAATTCGGGCTGGAAGATCAACTGATTGAAGCGCTCAATCCTGTGGCTAAATTGAAATCGGGCGGTGAAATCATCATTCGGCAAACACCGGCTTGCGTGACGATTGATGTTGACAGTTCCGCCTTGCGCGAAAACGGGAGTGCCGCGGATTTGAATAATGAAGCAGCGGTTGAAATTGCGCGTCAAATCAGGCTCAAAAATTTAGCCGGTAAAATTGTGGTTGATTTTGCGGGCAGTAAAGAATATGCGTTGATGCGTCCCGTGATTGATCTGCTTGAAACCGAGTTGGCAGATGATGCGTCGTGCGGCAAAGTTTTGGGCTTAACCAAGGCCGGCAATATCGAACTTGTCCGTCAGCGTCGGCGTCCGTCTCTGCTTGAGATGTATACGGAAGAATGCCCGACATGTCAAGGAACGGGTAGGGTGGAAAAATAAAATGCATCCGCACAAATGCCCGATTTGCGGCACTTTAACAGATAATGAAAAGTATAAGCCTTTTTGCTCAAAGCGGTGCGCCGATGTCGATTTGGGGCGTTGGTTCAGCGGTGCGTATGCCGTGCCGGCCGAAGAATTGGATGAGGCCGATGCGGCAGAACTCGAAAACTTAACATCTCATCAGGACGAATAAAGGAATATTTATTTGTTATGACGGCATGTGCTTATGTTTTATCATGCTTGACAAGTGTGAAAAATTTGCTTATAAAATTTTATCAGAGATGTTTTTATAAAGGTTAAACAAATGAGTGATGAGAAAAAACTCAAAATTGAACAAAGCAAAACAAATGATGTGTTGTTTTGCAGATTGATTGGTTGGCTTGATCCGAATACATCGCCGGAATTGCTCAAACAACTGGATTTGAAGGACGTGAAAACATTGATTATCGATATGAAAGATGTCGAATATGTGTTTTCGGCCGGTCTGCGGGCTTTTATGCAGATACAGCGTATGATTGATTCAACGGGTGGCACACTTAAATTGATCAATGTGGCAGATACCATTCGGTCTATTTTTGAATACACCGGTTTTGAAAGTATGTTAGAACCTAAAGCATGATAAAGTATATTCGACTTTGGCTCAGCCGTCAGACACTCAGCTTTAGACTGAGCGTGAGTATTTTGACGTGTGTGCTGGTCGGGTTTGTGGCACTTATCCTTTTTATTTCAAAGCGTGCCGAGCCGATTATCGAGTCTCAGATTGAACAAAACGCGACCAAAACAATTGATGCCTATGTTTCTGATTTTATGCGCCTTGTGTCTGAAACGGAAAGGCTTGTTTTGAACACTAAAAATACCTTAAATCAGGTGCACGAAACAGATATATCCTCTTTAAGACTTGTTTTAAATTCCGTCATCCGCACAATTGATGATACGGATTTAAGGTTTATCAATGTTTGGGTGTATGTGTTTGAAAGTGAGGATGTCTCCAAAGGCACGCTTTATATCAGCGAGCAAAATGAAGATGGCGGTATTGCTTTTAAGACAGAGACGGTCAAAAATTTCTACGACAATTTTCCGTGGTTTAAAGAAGTCCCGAAGGTCGAAAAGATTTATTGGTCCGAGCCGTATATTGATGCGGCAACATCCAAAGCGGTGGTCACAACACTTGTGCCGTTTATGTTTCAGGGAAATATCGATTTTAACGGCCTGGTTGCTTTGACGGTTGATTTGTCGGATTTGCAAAACAGTATTAATAACTTTTCGTTTTATGATGCCGGTAAATTGATTTTGCTGTCAAAAAACGGGTTGTATGTGACACATCCGAATTCAAGTGTTGCACTTAAAATGACGATTTTTGAACTTGCCCGGAAACTTCGTTTGCCGGAGTTGGCTCGTGTCGGAGCCGAAACCAGAACGGGGCAGTCGGGTAGTGCCAGTCTTCCGTGGTCATCGGTTTTTAAAAGTGAATCAATCGTCTTTTATGACTCAATTCCAAAACTCGGGTGGGGTATTCACCTTGTGTATCCTCAATCGGAATTTTTAAGGCCGATACGTGAGTTTCAAGCCGTTGTGTTGGGTGCTTTTGTCATTTGTATGTTTGTGTTGTTGCTCATTATCAATTTGGTGTGCCGTTTGGCCACGACACAACTTTTGAACTTAAGTAAAATTGCCACGCGTTACGGTTTAGGTGATTTTTCGGACAGTTTTGACAAATCACCTTCATCCAAAGAAATCGGTGTGTTGTCGAACGCTTTGAATAATATGCGCACCAACTTATTGAGTTATATTCAAAAAGAAAAGAAAGAGGCATCAGACAGACAACGTACGGAAAGTGAAATGAATATTGCGCGCGATATTCAAAATTCGGCTTTGCAAAAAGTTTTTCCGACTCATCCGTCATTTGATGTTTTTGCCTCGATGACGCCGGCACGGCAAGTCAGCGGTGACTTTTATGATTTATTCTTTTTAAGTGATGATAAAATTGCGATTGTGATTGCGGACGTGGCCGGCAAGGGTATCCCGGCGGCATTGTATATGATGCGCGGTCAAGCCTTGATTAAAAACGTGACCAAGAGCGGCTTTGGTATTTCGGAAGCATTTCATTTGGTCAATAAAGAATTGTGTCAAGGCAATGATACGTGTATGTTTATTACGGCGTTTTTGGCTGTGATTGATTTGAAAACGGGTTTGATGCAATATATCAACGCGGGTCATACCCCCTTGATTATTAATCAGGGCGATGGTTATCAATACATTAAAACCGAGCGAAATGTCGTGCTCGGTGTCAAACCTCGCGCCGTGTTTAAGGCAGAAAGTTTGGTGCTTAAACCTGATGCGCGCGTATTTTTGTATACCGACGGCGTGACGGAAGCCGAAAATAAAGAACATCGTTTTTATGGCGGACAGAGATTGCTTAAAGCACTCAACGCACAATCAGGTCGTCCGCAAGAAACTTTAGAGGCCGTCTTAAAAGATATTCATCAGTTTACACAGGATAATGCGCAGTCGGACGATATTACAATGCTTGAGTTTGTCTATCATAAATCATCCTTTAACGAATTGACGGTCAAGGCCGATATCAAAAACTTGCAACAGGTATTGACATTTGTCAAACAGGATATGAGCAAATATAATTTATCCGAAAACAATACATTTAAGGTGGTGACGGCATCCGAAGAAATTTTTGCCAATGTTGCGCTGTATGCCTATACGCAAAAAGAAAATACGGATGTCGTTGTCAAAACGCATTGTGACGGCACATTTTACCACGTCACATTCAGCGATTTCGGTGAAGAATATAACCCGTTGCTTCGTATGGATCCGGATGTGAAAGCGCTGTTTGAAAAACGTCGTATCGGCGGGTTGGGAATTTTCCTCGTGAAAAAATTTGCCGATGATGTGACCTATACACGTCAAAACAATCAAAATATCTTAAAAATCAGTGTCAAAATCGGTTAGAAGGTGTGAGCGATGGTTTTAACATTTGTAGCTGTCATGTTGGCATTGTTGTTTGTTTTGCCGCCCCTCAAAAAAAATGCCTTTTATTTGGTATATTTCGGGGTGATGACTGCTTTGGCCTATGTGATAGAAATGCACGGCGTGCATTATCACCTTTTTTCCAAAGAAGTTTTGCTCACTTTTTTAGCCTGTCATTTTGTTATGATTAATTTGGTGACATTTTTGGCCTACGGCGTTGATAAAAAAGCCGCCAAAACGCAACAAAGACGTGTGCCCGAGATGCAACTGCATTTGCTTGAATTTTTGGGCGGGTCGCCCGGTGCCTTTGTGGCGCAAAAAGTGTTTCATCACAAAACGAAAAAGAAAAGTTTTCAGATTTCTTTTGTCTTTGTGCTTGCTATTCAAGTCGTTATTGTCTATTATGTGCTCAAAATATTAAACGTGATATAGAGGAACGGTCGTTGTCTAAGAAAGAAAAAATTGAACTTAAAATGAAATTTCACGAGCATTATGAAATGATGTGGCCGTTTATCAGGCCGTATCTTTTCAGGGCGATTTTGGCCGTGCTTGTCAGCGTGCCGATCGGTGCACTTGATTCGGTCATTGCGCTTTCATTAAAACCGTATATGGATATTGTGCTTGTTGAAAAAACAGAAAATTCACCGA
>JAGCTK010000175.1 GCA_017963715.1 Alphaproteobacteria bacterium
AAATTTAAAGGGCTTTATTACCGCCAGAGCCGAAAATGTTCAGATGCATCCGGATTCGGATCACTTGCATGTTTTAACCGTTAATACCGGCAAAGAAAAATTACAGGTAGTGTGCGGTGCGCCGAATGTGAAAGAAGGATTAATCGGGATTTTTGCGCCGGTCGGTGTGAATATTCCATGCTATAACGAAGTTTTAAAAGTGGGCAAAATCAGAGGTGTCGAAAGCCATGGTATGATGTGCTCGGAAAAAGAATTGTGTGTCGGTGAGGAGCATACGGGTATTATTGAATTGCCTGCTGATACGCCGATTGGTGTGCCGGCAGCGGATGTTTTGAATATTGACCCCGTGATTGAATTGTCGATTACGCCGAACCGTGCGGAATGCTTAGGTGTGAGAGGTATAGCACGTGATTTGGCAGCGGCAGGTCTCGGCACGCTAAAACCGCTTCAAATAAAAAAGATTGAAGGTTCGTTTGAAAGCCCTATTAAAGTGCGTGTTGAATGTGCGGATGCATGTCCGACTTATGTGGGCAGGTTGATTAAAAATGTGAACAATCATGCACAGACACCTAAATGGATGGCTGACAGATTGTCGGCTATCGGTTTGCGCCCGATTTCACCTCTGGTTGATGTGACGAACTATATCAATTATGACTTGTCACGTCCGCTCCATGTGTTTGATGCGGATAAAATCAAAGGCGATATTGTGGTGAGAATGTGCAAGGAAAATGAACATTTTGTTGCCTTGGATGAAAAAGAATATGCTTTGGACGAGCAAGCCGTCGGCATTTGTGATGATGATGGCGTCGAGTGCTTGGGCGGTATTATGGGCGGCCTTGAAAAAGGGTGCTTGCCCGAAACAACAAACGTGTTTTTGGAATGCGCGTTGTTTAAGCCTGAATGTATCGCCAGAACAGGCCGAAAATTCGGCATCGAATCGGATTCACGCTATCGCTATGAGCGTTGGGTGGATACGAAATCCAATGTCTTAGGGTCTGATTATGCAACCGCACTTATTTTGGACATCTGCGGCGGTGAAGTCTCGTATCCTCTTGTTGTCGGCGATGAAAGCAAAGCACCTTTGCAAACGGCATATATTCGCCCCGCAAGGATGAAAACTTTTGTCGGTATGGAAGTTGAGCAAGATAAAATCATCGAAATATTAAACAATCTTGGTTTTGAAACAAGTGTTGAAGGTGATAAAATTAAGGCTGTAGCACCGTCATGGCGCGGAGATATTGCCTGCGAGCAAGATTTAATCGAAGAGGTGGTGCGTATGATCGGTTTGGATAACATCGAGCCGATATCCGTGCCGCGGACGGGTTTTGCTAAACCGATTTTGACACCGGCACAACAGCGTGTGATGACCTTAAGACATGAACTGGCTTCACGCGGTATGTATGAAACGGTGACATGGAGTTTTACATCATCAAAATTGGCTGACGTTTTTCATAAAGAAAATCAGACAGATCAAGTACTGATTGAACATCCGATCAGTTCGGATTTGGATGAGATGCGTCCGTCGATTTTGCCGAATTTATTAATCGGTGCAAAAAACAATATTGCGCGCGGCTATGCAAATTTGTCGTTGTTTGAAATCGGGCCGGAATTTAACGGACGTCATCCCGGCGAACAAACGCAAGTTGCAACCGGTATCAGAACAGGGTTGACTGCCGATAAAGATTGGGCAAAAACAAGCAGACCGTTTGATGTGTTTGATGTGAAAGCAGATGTGTTGGCGGCAATTTCCGCGGCAGGCGGCCCGACAGAAAATCCGCAAATCACAACCGATGCGCCGGCATATTATCATCCCGGTCGCAGCGGGACAATTCGCTTGGGCAAAAATGTATTGGCTTATTTTGGTGAATTGCATCCGAATGTTGTCAAAAAGTTTGGCTTAAAAATACGCGTGATGGCATTTGAGGTTTATTTGGATAACATTCCGTTGCCGCGTTTGAGCCATGATAAAACCAAGAAAAAACTCGCTTTATCTCTTTTCCAGCCCGTTGCCAAAGATTTGGCCTTTGTGGTGGATGCGACCGTGAGTGCGGCCAATATTGTGGCTGCGGCTAAAAATGCAGACAGAAACTTTATCACACAAGTTCGTTTGTTTGATGTTTATGAAGGCGAAAATTTGCCGGAAGGCAAAAAATCTGTCGCCTTGACGGTTGTTTTTCAGCCAGTTGAGCAAACGTTTACGGATAAAGATATTGAAAACTTAATGAATAAAGTGATTGTTGAAGTCGGTAAAAAAACCGGCGGCGAACTCAGAGTGTAGAAAGGAAATAAAATGACCGTTAAAACAACACGCACAGAAAATTATCCCGCATGGTATCAATGCGTTGTTTCCGAATCGGATATGGCTGAAAATTCGGCCTCGCCGGGTTGTATGGTGATTAAACCTTGGGGGTATGGTATTTGGGAAAGAATTCGCGATTTGATGGATGAAGAATTCAGAGAAACAGATCACGAAAACGCTTATTTTCCGATGTTTATTCCGATTTCATTTTTTAGAAAAGAAGCTGAACATGTTGAGGGTTTTGCTAAAGAAATGGCAGTTGTGACGCATTCGAGATTGGGACATAAAGACGGCATTTTAGAGCCGGACGGAGAACTTGAAGAACCTTTGATTGTGCGTCCGACCTCTGAGACGATTATTGCCGATTCATTTTCAAAATGGGTGAAATCGTATCGTGATTTGCCTGTGCTGATCAATCAATGGGCCAATGTGGTGCGTTGGGAAATGCGCCCACGTCTGTTTTTGCGTACACGCGAATTTTTGTGGCAGGAAGGCCATACGGCGCATGCCTCGGCTGAGGAAGCCGAGACGGAAGCCAAACGTATGCTTGAAGTGTATCGCAAAACAAGCGAAGAGTTTTTGGCAATGCCTGTGATACAAGGTGTGAAGCCGGAATATGATAAGTTTCCGGGTGCGGTCGATACATATTGTATCGAAGCCATGATGCAGGACGGCAAGGCTTTGCAAGCCGGTACTTCGCACTTTTTGGGTCAAAATTTTGCAAAATCGCAAAATATCTGTTTTATTAACAAAGATAATAAATCGGAATATGCTTACACAACGTCTTGGGGTGTTTCAACAAGGCTGATCGGCGGGCTGATTATGACGCACGCCGATGATGAGGGTATGGTGACACCGCCGAGAGTTGCGCCGTATCAGGTGATTTTGGTGCCGGTGATTAAAAAAGCCGAAGATGAACAAAAGGTGATGGCGTATATCGAAGAAGTGGCGTGCGCCTTAAAAAAACAAATGCCTTTTGAAGAGAAAATCCGTGTCAAAATCGATAAGCGCTTGAAGCAAAGCGTTGATAAGTTTTGGGAATGGACAAGAAAAGGTGCACCGCTGATTTGTGAAATCGGGCCGCGTGATGTGGAAAATAACGGCTTGATGGTTAAATCGCGTTTGAAAGTTGGTGAAAAAGAACTGGTTGCAAAAGATGAGTTTGTTGCAACCGTTGCTCAAAGACTTGAAAATATGCAGCACGAAATGTTTGAACATGCCAAAAAACGCTTGGATGCCAATATCCGAACCGATATTACAACGCCTGAAGAATTTAGGGATTATTTTAGTCAGGCAAACGAGTGGATTGAAGACGGAAAAGTCGGCAAAGTGGCGTTTGTTAAAGGCAAATGGTGCGGTGATGCGGCAACCGAAGAAATTTTGAAAGAACTCAAAATTTCAATTCGGTGTTTGCCCTTGGAACAATCGGGCACGAAAGGAAAATGTCTGATTACGGGAAAAGAGGCCACGCTTGACGTGATTTATGCCAGAAGTTATTGATATCTGAATGATATCATCAAATTTTGCTAAATCAAATCTTAAAGGTCCGGCTTTTTATAGTTCGGGCCTTTTAAGACTTTGCCGTCTTCGCGTTTGAGCGGTTTGCCGTCCACAAGTTTTGACATATTGCTTTGATGAACGCGCGTGAAAACCTGTTCCATCGGGATGCCGAGCGCGACAACCATGCCGCTTAAAACATATTGTAAGTCAGCCAGTTCTTTGTACATTTTAAGACGTGTATCCTTTGTGACAGTGCCGGTTGATAAAAGTTCGCTGACAAGAGTATCTATCTCGGTGTTGAGTTCCGTTACTTCTTCATTGATGAGTTTTTGACGGAGCAATAAAAGTGGTTGTGTGTAAGGGGCGTCAATTTCCATATCCATTGCCTGATGGAACTCTTTAACCTGTTGTTCGTATTTATTCATAGTAAAAAATCCTCTCTTATCATATCATATGTTACTTGCCGGCGACTTGCAAGACGAAAGTGTTGTATCGGTTGACAAGTGTTGTTGCTCAAGGTTTTTGATGGCGGCATTGAGCCGGCACAACTGAATTTGATGCTCTTTATAAAGCGGTGAAGAATGATAAAAATCATTACCACTTTCGGCTATCATGATTTGTTCTTGAAGTATTTGAAGCTGGTTTTTAAGATTGTTGTATTCGTCTGACATATTATTTTCCTTTCGATTGATTAATATATAAGAAAAATATTATATGTCAAGATAATAAATAATATTTATCCTTTATTTTTATAAAAGGAAAAATATTATATATGTGGATAAATTTATCAGCTTATTTTTTCGGCCTTAAGGGCATACACTATTTTGCCGATGACTTTGATTTTTTTAATCGGGGTGCTGACAGCTTTGTAATTTGTATTGTCACAAATCAATAAAACTTCGTTGTCGGCAACTTGTTGCAGACGTCGAAGTAATACATTTTTATTGTGCAAAATTAGGTAGAGGCCGTCACCAGAAAACGTATTTGATGAGATGTCGGCAAAAATATAATCTCCGTCTTTGACGGTTGGCTGCATGGAATCACCCGTGACATGCAACATTTTGAGATATTCGGATTTTGTTGCTGATATGTTTGTCAGATCCGACAAAGGGGCTGACCAATAACCGGCTGTTTTAAATTGTGTTTCTAAAGATGTGTCGACAGCTACCATCTCAATGGTAGTATTTGAAGTATGTAATGAAGGTGTTTCAATAAATTTCGGTAATTTAATATCCGTTAAATCCTGCTCATCCACATTTAAAAGAGCGGCTAATTTGCGTCGTTGTTCTTCCGGCAGACGGACAGGCGAACCTTTGTTGATATACTGATGCAAGTATGCCTCGTTTTTGCCGATGGCCATGGAAAGTGCACGATAGTTTTTGCCTTTTTCTTTAATGAGTTTGTCGATGTGGCGACGAATTTGATCGATATTCATACTATTTCTCCCAAAAATTATTTTGCTTATAACACAAATATAAAAGTTGTGCAAATAATATTTTTATTATTGAAAGTATAGGAAAAATATTATATTTCAAGAGTCGGGAGAAAAGATATGTATCAAACGGTCATTGAAAAATATGCAAAAAAAGGCTGGTTGAAATATGGTATCAGAAGTTTCAACAGTATGGACAGACTTTGGGCGGCGCTACTTTTGCAACGCGATTATATTAACAGTCGTGAAAGTTCTGTAGGTATTGTTAATCCGATGATGCCGAAAGTTGACGGCGGTAAAAATGAATTCGGCTTGAGGGGAAATTTGAGAGCTAAAAATAATTTTTTGAAGGCTTTCAGTGCATTGTTGCCCCGTTGGCGAGATTTGATTGAAACCGTAGTACTTGAAAATTGTGAACTGGATATTTCAACTTTAAGAAATGCCACAAGTTTGAAGAATGCCAAAAAAGAATTGTCGGCTGCTTTGGACTGTTTGGTATTGTATTATATATCGCGAGAGGAAAAGCAAGCAGATGATGAAAAATGTTTTAGATGACTATGTCCAAAATTATCGCATACGATGTTTGTTTAGGGCCGTGTTACTGCTTGCGGTAAAAGATGCATTCGGCTGTCGGAAAACAAAAAAGAAAAACAGAAAATTGAAAATTGAGGCTCTGGAGTTTTTTGACGGCAGCGATGATTTGGCTTATATTTGCCAATTGGGAGATGTGTCGTATGAAAAAATTGTTTCTGTCGTCAAAAATGAAAATTTAAAAATATGTGAAAAATATAAGAAAATTATTTTAATAATTTTAGAAAAATATTAAAAAAATAACATAAATACAGTATGTTTCTTATGTTATGCACAGGACTTGACAGAATATGCAAATTGTGATATATGTAAAAACATCCTATAAAAAGATTTTTTGTTTGGTGCATCTCGTGATGCACCATTGATTTTGTATCATACAGATTTTGATTCAAAATCAAAAATCAATTGACAAGGCTATATCAATATGCCACAATCAAATCTGGTTTTTGATGATATGATATAAGAGTATACATGAAAAAACATTTTTATCTTTTCAGACACGGACAATCAGTTTGGAATGCCGAGGGGCGTCCGCACGGACAGCATCCATATCCGGTGCCGTTGACGATTACGGGACAGGAACAGGCAAAAGAATTGGCACGTCTATTAAGTGATAAGAAGATAGAAATTATATTGACGTCGGATTTGCTTCGAGCCGAGCAGACGGCAAATATCATAGGGGATATCTTAAAAATCGGTGTGATCAAAGATATGCGTTTTCGTGAGGTCGACTATGGTTTGTTGAATGGCAAATATACATTTGAGCGAGAAGAGATATTTCCAAGTTTTAGAAAATGCTATGCAGATTATGCTCTTGCTTTTCCGGAAGGCGAATGTCTGAACGAAGTGGCCGAGCGTATGAACCAAGGGATGAAAGAATATGCCGAGAACTTTGAATATCAAAATATTGCGATTTCGTCACACCGGCGCTCAATCGAGGTTTTAATCGAAAAATTGTTTGATTATCCGTGCAGTGCATTGGGTAATTGTTCGTATGCTCATATCGTTTATGATACGGACAGTCATCTCTATGAAGGTATTGAACTTCCGAAAAAAAGAGAATACTGATTTGTTGTTATGGCAAATAACATCTTAAAAAAATAAATACATAATTGTTGCGGTTATGACTCTTTTAAATCTCAAAAGGCAAATTTTTGAGATTTAAAAGTGTGCAATGGCATTTAATGAAAGGAGAAAAAATGATTGATATTTTAAGTATTTGTCAGGAAGCGGCAGACATGACAGCGGCCGCGCGACCTGATGATTTGTTTGACAAAGGCATCCAACACAATGCCATTTTTTTGTCGGTTGTGAAAAGTGAGTTGGACAGTCTGGTGCGTTACGGTGATTGGCAGGCCCTTATCAAAGAGGGCTCTTTTTGGACCGTAACGGATAAAACGTTTTACGGTTTTGATGAGGTGGCAAGCGATTTTTATGCGCTGATACATAACACGATTTATATCAAAAACAGCGCTGAGAACATCATCGGGGCGTTGGCACCGGCCGAATGGATGAAGCGTAAATATCAGACTTTTGATGATGGTAAAATATGCTTTAAGATTTACAATAACGGATTTCGATTTTTAAAAACACCGCCGCAAAATTTGAAAATTGTCTTTATGTATCGATCAAATGCGGTGTGTGTCGACGGTAAAAGTTTTGAGCCGAAAAGTGCAGTGAGCAAAAATACCGATGTGCCGATTTTTGATGCCTATTTGGTTAAACTCGGTATTATTTGGCGATTTTTGAAACGCACTGGTATGGACTATGAAGAAGAATATAACGAATATATGCGGGAATTGAAAAAGCGGTTCGGTCTTGAAATGAATGTTAAAGATATCAGGCTTGCAAACGGCTTGGATGAAGGGGACGGCGATGGGGCCGTCCAAATTGTTTTTAAGGGATGTTAAAAAATGAATATGGTCGAAAATTGGATTGAAAAAATTGAAACGGCAGAGGCAAAATATGCGCCGTATTATGATTTGATTAAAGAAATCAGAACGTATTACAAAAACGAAAAATCACGCAATAAGCAAAATGTTTTTTGGGCAACGATTGAAACGTTAAAGCCGTTTTTGTATTTTAAGGCGCCACGTCCGTATGTGGAGCAAAAAGAAAAAATCAATTCGCGCGTTGCGGGTTTGGCCTGTCGAATTTTGGAAAAAGCATTGGCATGGAATTTGGAAAAATTTGATTTTGACAGCGTCATCAAATATGTGAGAAATGACTTTTTGCTTTTGGGATGCGGTATGGCATTTGAACGTTATGTGCCGACGTTTAAGAAGTGTTTGACAGATGAAAAGGGCAACGCGTTGCTCGAAGTTTTGGAAGATGAAAAGGTTGAGACCGTTTATATCAGTCCGCTTGATTTTTTGGCTGATGTCGATAATACACGCGTGTTTGAAGAATGCAGTTGGGTGGCACGCAAAGTGTGTATGAATGCGAGTGATATTAAATCCGAGTTCGGGGAGTCTGCGTGTTTGATGCTCGGAATTAAAGAAGATGAAAAAGAAAATCGGACTTTTACGGTGTATGAAATTTTTGATAAAACGGGCGGGCAAATTTTGTATGTGGCCAAAGAATGTACACATGCGTTTTTGAAAGTTGTCAAAGATGTGATGAATTTGAGCGGATTTTTTCCGATGCCGAAGCCTTTGTATTGCGGATTGGTCAATGAAGATTTGATTCCGTTGCCGGATTATGTCGAGTTAAAGCCTTTGCTGGATGAACTTGTCGGTGTCACCTCGCGTATGCAACTTGTGATGCAGGCCATCAAAATTTCGGGTTGTTATGACAATGCTTTTCCGGAACTGGCACAAATCTTAAACAAAGATGTGACGTTGGTCGCGTTGTCGGATTTTGATAAACTCAAAGAAAACGGCGGCTTAAAAGGTGTGATTGATTTTGCGCCGATTGAGCAATATATTACGGCTTTGGAAGTGCTGGCTTCAAGACGGCAGGATATTATGAGCCAGATTTATGAAATGACCGGTGTGTCGGATATTATGCGCGGAACATCGGATAAAACCGAGACGGCAACGGCGGTGGCCAAAAAAACGAATTTCGGCACGCTCAGAAATCAGGAACGGCAAAACGATATGTTGCGTTTTATGACGGATTTGCTCAAAATTAAGGCCGAAATGATTTGCGAGTTGTTCAGTGCCGAGAGATTGAAAATGTTTGCAGATGAAAATGCAAGCGAAGAAGATGTTGCACTTGCCGTTGCACTTTTAAAAACGGAAAAATTGCGCGGGATGATTTTGGGGTTGGATACGGATTGCAACTTTGCCGACAGCGGTACGGAGGCAAGAGTGCAGGCCAATATCGGCGCCGTGCATCAGATGATTAGCGGGGCGTTTGGTTTGATATCAAGTCAGCCGTTGCTGTTGGGGCTTTATCGACAGATGATTTTGAGTCTGGCCGCGACTTTGCCTAATGCGAGAATTTATGTGCCCGTGATTGAAAAAACTTTTTCGGCAATTGAGGAAGATTTGAAAAAGCCGGTTGTTTCCTCGGAAAATGAAATGCCGAATTTGGCAATGATTCAACTTAATCAAAATGCGCAGAAAATGCTTTTTGATCATCAAATCAAAGAAAAAGAAGTGGCGCTAAAAGAAGCGGAATTGGCCTTAAAAGCCAAAGAACAGGAAAGAAAAGCCCAAATGGATGACAAACAAATGGCCTTGCAGACGGAAATTAAAATGCAGGAACTTGATGTTAAAAGAAAAAATTGTGAATAAAAAGGAGATTTAAAAATGAGATTATGGGATGAGATTGCCGCGCTTTTTGATGCTTATGATGAAGAGGAAGAGGAAAGAAAAAGGCGCGAGGAAGAAGAGAGAAAAAGACGTGAAGAAGAGGAACGTCAAGAGGAATTAGAAAAAGAAGAAAGAGAGCGCCAAGAAGCTTTGGAAGGAGAAAGAGAGCAGCAAGAGAAATTAGAAGAGTTGGCGCACAAAGAAGAGGAGGAAAGAGTCGTTCAAAAAGCTTATGAACATTTGAAAAAAGATGGTATTGAGGGATATTCTCAAAGGCCGTATTGCGATGATAAGGGTAAAAATACGGTCGGTGTCGGTTATCGAATACCTAATTATAGCAAAATTAAAGATTTGACAATGACTTCTCAAAATGCGCCGGCCAGCGACGACAATCCGGCGTGGGATGAAGAGAAAAAAAGAGATTTTATCAAAAAATTGGATGCGTTTTGTGAAAAGGAGGAAAATAGTAATATGCGCCCCAATCAGCAAAAAAGTGCATATTATGCAATGTATAGCGAAGAAATGCCGTATTTTCAAGAAGAGGAATTAGAAGATATTGCCAAAAAGTATATTCGAAAGACGGCTTTGCCGGAAGCGGAAAAGAATATGAACAATCTTAAAATGGATTTTTATAAAGATTTGAATCCGGATGCGCAAACGGGGCTGATTGATATGCAATATAATCTGGGCGGCGAAAAATTCAAATTGATTGATTTGTATGACCATCAGCAAATTGATAAGAGTCCGTTGAAATTTAAAGAGGAATTAAAAGCCAATCCGATGCGGTATCTGGAAAAGGAAATCAATGATGATTTGCTTAAAAACGGATATTGGCCGGGGCTCAGTATGGGACTAAAAAACAGAGATGTCGCCGGTGTACAGGGTAATTTACACCGAGACGGTGTCGGTCAAAAAAGGCAAAATACTGTTCAAGGTCTTTTTAATAATCCGTTTCGGGAAAATAATGCGGTTATGCCGAAAGATAATTTATCGCAAGGGGGCTTGGGGCAAAATGGCCTTCAGCCTAATGCTTTGGAGCAAAATCCATACAGCCAAATTATGCCTGTGAAAAGTCAGGAAGAGGAAGATTTAGAGGAATTGCTGAAAAGGTTGAGGCGGATGAGAAGAGGATGGTAAAAAAATTATTGGATGAAAGATAAGAAAGATTGTTTTAACAGAAAATATGTATATTATTATCAAAAAGGAGAAAAGAAATGAAGAAGATTGTTTTTGCGTTGGGGTTGATGATGGGTTTTGAGGCGGTTGCGACAGAGGCGCCGGAGAAGTTTCAAAACCCGATATTTAATGATATGCTTTATAGCAATGGGAATAGACCGTTTTCCCATGATATCAGGGTAACGCCGACGTCAATTACAGATTATGATTATCCTGAAACAAGTGGCGTTTGCGAGTATATTTTGGAAGATGAAAAAGGTTTTTTGCTTAAATGTCAGTATCCCGATTTTATTAAAGGTTATGAAACTTATGAGATGTTTTATGCGCGATACCAATCAGATTTTACAAATGTCAGCGGAAAAAAATGGTGTGAAGTTTGGAATTGTAGTTTTGAGGTAAAAAACGGGAAAATAGAATCATCCGGAAACAATGCCCCGATATCAAATCTCAGCAATGTTCTTCAATGTGACGGAGAGAAAGATACGTGGAAGGATTTTCAAGATGGCGGACCGAAAATGAATTGTCTGGATGAATTAAAGGAAAGAGGATGGGATAAGTATATCCCAGGAAAATGGGAAAAGAAAATCAACACTTGGCAGTAGGAGAAAAGAAATGAAGAAGATTGTTTTTGCGTTGTGTTTGATATAGGGATTAGAAAGGGTGATGAAACGATATTTTGTGAAATGTTTTGATCTTATTAAAATAAGTGCAAAATTTTTGTCTTGTTGTTTTGTTGCCTTTATGGGAGTTCAATTCTTAAAATTTTTAATTTATGAAAATTTTATTGTTTCTTATGATGGGAGCGGAAAAATGCCGGTTTTTCCGCGTGTTTTTAATGTTCCGTTTTTGAGCGCTATGTTTGTAGTGGCAGTTTTATGCCTTATTTATATGTTACCGCGCTTGATAAGAAAAGTTAATGTATTAGAATATACAGTTATGATTTTGATGCCATTTGGTTTGATAGCTTTGTATGGCGCTATCTATTATTTGTTGTTTCTGTTTATTTAAGCATAGGGCAAATTTATAATGCTCTGGAGCAAAATCTATACAGCCAAATGATGCCTTTTAAAAGTCAGAAAGAGGAAGATTTAGAGGAATTGCTCAAAAGGTTGAGGCAAATGAGAGGCGGATGGTAAAAAAAATAAGATGAAATAATTATCACCCCTTTGTGTTTCCCCTTATGGGGGAGTTTTTTTTAAAAAAAGGTGAAAAATGAAAAGAGTTGTTAATCGAAAAGTTAAATCGTTTGATGTGAATTTGCCGGCGCCGGTCGGCGGTTTGAATAAACGCGATCCTTTAATGTCGATGGATGCGGCAGATGCCATCAAAATGGATAATTATATTCCGGGGATAAGTTCGGTCGAATTGCGTCCGGGGTATGAAAAACATACGGCATTAGGCGCGTTTTCGGCAACCGATAAGGTTGAAACATTGTGCAGTTATCACACTTCGGAACACAGTAAAATGATTGCCGTTTTCGGCGGAAAAGCATATGATGTGTCGCTCTCAACGGCGGTTGAATATCCGAATGTGTCGTTTTCGAAAAGCAGATGTCAGAGTGTGCAATATCGTGACAGACTCTTTTTGTTGAACGGATATGATGTGCCGAAAGTGTATTATATCGACGGCAACAATGTCGAGCATTTTGAAAATTGGGGTTTTAGCGGGGAAAACTTGCAAGCGCTGAAAATTGTGGGCGCCGGCGTGTGTCACGAATTTTTGTGGTTTGTTGAGAAAAATTCGACGAGGGCTTGGGTGTCGACGGTTGGCGGTCAGGTGTCCGGAACGCTTGCGGCTTTTGATACGGCGCAGGTTTTGAAATGGGGCGGAAAACTGGTTGCGGTTTTCGGGTGGACCATTGACGGTGGCGCGGGGCTCGATGATTATACCTGTCTTTTGAGTTCGGAAGGGGAAGTGCTTGTTTATAAAGGTTATGACCCGAATGATGCCGATCAATTTACGCTGATTGGATCGTATAAACTGAGCCGGCCGATTGGATATCAATGTGTGATGGCTTATCAGGGTGATGTGGTGATTATTACCGAAGACGGATAT
>JAGCTK010000176.1 GCA_017963715.1 Alphaproteobacteria bacterium
CGAACTCCAGGAATCACAAGAGTTACAAGCTGATTTTGATGGATTTTCAGAAGGTGTAAAAAATGAACGATTCGAACCGCAAATTCTTCTTAAAAATCAAGAGGTTAGACCGCAAAATCTAACCTCTGTCTCATCTGGCTGGGGCGGCAGGATTCGAACCTACGAATGTCGGCACCAAAAGCCGATGCCTTACCACTTGGCGACGCCCCAATATCTTTTGGTATTGGTATACATAGAATAAAAATTCTCCAAATGCAAGCACTTTTTTATTTTTTTATGATTTTTTGCGAAAAAAAACTTGCATTTTATCTCAAAAGGAGTCATATTTAGACAAATTGTATTATGTTGTCTATAAATTAATTTTACGATATTATGAAAAAACTTGTGTTAATCATGCTTGTCATGATTTTTGCGGTATGCCAGGCATATGCGCAAACAAGCGAGGAGGTTGTTATGCCTCAGGATACATCAACAGTTGCTCCGACTGCCACAGACACAGACGTTTTGATTGCGTTGTTGACCGAGTTGTCTCAAAAAATGCTTGAAAAAAGCGAGAGCGCCTCGGATCCGACACAAACAAAAGTGCTGGTGCCGGTGCAGGGTAAAAACAGATTTTCTCGAAAACATCTGATTTACCAAGAACTCGGTATTTCAACACTTGCCAACAAAGACAAAGATGGTGATGACAGCGATACCGACAATGATTCAAAAGGCCTTTCCACAACAGATCAGGAAGCCGTTGAAGATATGTCGGATATGGCCGAGCAAATCAGTCTCGGTTTTAACGTTGATTACACCTTAAAATTTGTCCCCGGCACGATCCAAGGTGAAGAGCTTGAACTCAATCGGTTCGGATTTGCGTATAGTCTCGGTCTGCTGGCTGCGTTTGACAATCACAACAGTTATGGCGTGACCTGTGACTTTATGGGCAAGTTCGGCGTTGAGACCGGCAACGGACATGTGATGGGCGTCGGCTTGGACGGTCTGGTCGGTGTTGGTAAGTCATCAGGCTCCGTTTATTTTTTGGATGGGGAAGATCCGGTGAGTTATACCGACTGGTGCTTAAAGTATGGTGCTGAGTTTTGGATCAAAACCAACTTGCTCACCACCGGCCTTAAAAACACCGATGTGCTGGCATTTGCCAGATTTATCTACTCCAAAGATCCTTATCCGGAACTGCAGGACATGGATGACATTATTGCCGTCTGGAATGAGGAATCATGGACATTCGGTGTGACGTTGAGGTATCGTTTTTAATGAACAAAAAAAAGAGCGGGATGTTTTGATACATCCCGCTCTTTAACATTACGCAGCATCTGTGCAGATGATTTTTTTGATTGTCTCAAAATTGAGTGGCGAAATATCGCCAAGGATGCGGTCAGGCCCGATCCAAATCCACAAATCCATACCATCTTTTGTGGCTGTCACATATTCCGAAGGCCGTATTCCGCCGCCAAGGGCTTTTTGAAGTGCCAAGGCATGCTCTTTGGTGCCTGTAAAATAGTGCCAATCCATGCTGATAAGTTCAATATTGAGATTGTGTCGCATTGATGCGTGATACACATCCTCAACTTGATTGCCATTTAAATGGCCGCATCTGAAATAAACGTTGCCCACTCTTTTGAGCCAACCGTCTTTGCCAAGCCCTTCACTGAGTTCATGGGCAATGGCTTCCAATGTTTTGTCTTTATCCATAATATGATATCTATTTTTTTTATAATTAGTTGCACATCATAATCAAAAACACTGATAACAAAATACCGCTTTCATCGATATTTGTCAATCAAATTTTTTTGTCATATTTTAAAACGGGGGGAATTTTGAAAGGTTTTAAACACAAAAAAACGCCCGGCTGTTATGCCGAGCAATGTTTTGGTAGCGAAGGGGGGACTACTTAGCAAATGCAAAAATGCATTTGCACGTTCACTGCGCTCATCGGCAAAAGCCGACCGGCGTTCTAAAGCCCGCCTTTCGCTTGTAGTCAAACCCTCTTCTTCGAGGGTTCTCGTCCCCGAAATATTATTCAACAAAAAAGACCTGCATTAAGCAGGCCTTTTTGTTAAATGGTAGCGGAGGGGGGACTCGAACCCTCGACACGCGGATTATGATTCCGCTGCTCTAACCAACTGAGCTACTCCGCCATTGGTACCTCGTGAGATATAACGAACTTTGAAAGCATTGTCAAGCAAAAATATCATACAAATGCAAAAAAAATTATCGGACTTTGTGATGTCAAGCCACAAAAAACACGCCGCTTAAAAACGGCGGCGTGCTTGTGAGAAATCATATCCTTACGGCTGGCAACGGACGCAAGAACGACCGCACGCGTTGCTTACCACGCCGCCTTCCTTACCTGCAGGGCAAACCTTGTCAAGTTCGTACCCGTCAGGACAATTGTTGTTACAACAGTCGATACCGTAACCCTGCGGATTATACAAAACCTCGTAATCGATGTTGTTGACCACATCATCATCGCACGCAGTCACACGATATTTTGTGGTGGTACCTGACAAGCAAGCCTCTGTGTGGAACAAGGTGTTGTTTGCACCGATATCCGTTGTCAAAGTATACTCGCTGCAATCCTTCGGATGACACGTAATATCATCATCGGTTGCAAAGCCTTCTTTACAACCCGCAAATCTGTAGGCAATATGTTCATACGACGTGCCGTTATGGCAAATCTGAATGGTATCATATTTTGTTGACGTATCATCAGGATTATTGGTTAAGTGGTCCTGGGTTGCCTTGGCAGACCAAGCGCAAGTCTTGTAACGGCCGTTACAACTTAAACCACCCAAATCCATATATTCGGTTGAACCTTGGCCGGTATATTTATACGTTGTATATTTGGCAAAATCCGGACAATAGCACTTGTGACAGACAAATTCGCCGCTCTTGATAACTTCATTGTTATTTTTCTTCGGCTCAGCCACATACTGCCATCCTTCGCCGTCATAAATCTGTGCACAATCCGCAACGGAATTGAACAATGTATCATAATAGTTACCTGCCTGGTTTTTCGGGCACAATTCAATATCGCAACGATCATCTTTTTTCACATAACCGTTCGGGCAACGCCATGAGATGATATATTCCGACGACTGACCGCATGCAACGCAAGTGCCCTTTGTATCAACAACGGCATATTGAGGCAAAACCACTAAACCGGTCGGGCAATGACGTTCACACTTTTTATAGCGTTCACCGCTGCAACAAGGCTCGGTATATTCTTCAACGTTTTCGTCTCTGTCGGCACCAACATAAGGATAAGTATTGGCATCGCAGTTGCACGTGCATTTATAACATTTTTTAAGGCCGGTAAAGTTGGCTTGATCTTCGGCAATCGACCAACCGCCGCCGGAAGCAAATAAGGTACCGGCATTAATGCTGTAACAATTTACAATATCGTCATCTTCAAACAGGCCTGTGGCACAATTCTTTTCAACACAAGCCAACTGCCCGTTAACCGTCTTCTTTTCATAACCGGGCTCGCATGTGCTCCAGCTGACAGGTACGCGTTTTTTCTTGGTGCTGTCGCAAGAACATGTCAATTCCTGTGTTTCAGCAATGGCATGCAACGGGACTGCAACGCGTGCACGACAACCCGTTTCTTCACACAACTGGTCTAAACAGTGGACTTTCGTCGAATCAGCCGGGCAGACCATATAATCGCTACAGTCGGTAATTTTTTGGGTGTAGCCCATTTGCTGGCATGTGACGGCACCGGTTTTTAAGGCATTGATTTTGGTGCAACCCGGCACGTTCAAACCGGCAGAACATGAACATTTCCAACAGGTTCTATCTTTGACTGTCACGGTGGTGCAAGATTCGGCATTGGCCGGCTCATATCCCGGATCATACAAATTAAAGTCTTTGCAGGACCATGTTGTACAATTCCACTGTGTCGTGTCAAAGGGGCAGGCAATACCGCCGCTGTCCGGACAAGCAACCGTTTCGGTTATGCCATGTTTTGTATACCCGAGTTCCTCACATTTTTGAATATTATTTTCATAACAGTAATCTTCCACCGGCTCAGGCGCATTAAGCGGTGTTTGTGCATTTGCATTTACGGCAAAAAGCAGAAAAACCCATAGCAATCTCATGACATCAATCTCCTTTGACATACATCCTTAAACATAATAGTAACATATTTTTTTTTGTTTCGCAACCTTAAAACAACGAAAATAACATCTGTCACACAAATTTAATAAAAACTTTGCTTAACGGCAGGCTTTTTTTCGTCCGGCGTGCGTCTGACAGCCACGACTTTTTGATACATTCCGGAGCCGTAAGTCTTTTTATACCAGGCAAAATGCGTACTTTTTTTGGCGTAGTTTTTAATCGGCGTTTTCCAAAGCGATTCGGTAAACGGGAAAAACAGACGATTAAACGGCTTGAGAATAAAACGCAAAAGATTCCAGTCTGTCGGCTGATTGTAATCTACAAAAATAGCCCGACCGCCGTCTCGAACCGAATCTAACACGTTATTGATAACTTTTTCACGCGAGGCAATCGGCAATTCGTGCAATAACATATAGCATAATACCGTATCGTATTTGCGGCTGAGGGGTTTGCGTGCATCTTGGATTTCTAAATTGATTTTTTGACCGTGCACTTTGGATTTGACACGCTCTATCTCTGATTTGACAACGTCAATAACGGTATACTCACCGTATTTACCTATTTTTTCGGCCGTCTTTTCGATTTGATTGCCAAAGGTGCAACCCACTTGTAAAACGCTGCTGTTTGTGCCGATATCCTCGAGCATATCTTCTAAAATTTTGCGGTAAAACCCGAATGTCAACACGGCTTGCACACGATTGTCATCAAAAAAACGTGCCCATTTTTTGTTTTTGTATAACAAAGGATACAATTCGGTAATATAGGCCGGTTCCTGTGTAATTTTTGAATTTTTAATCACAATTGCTTTCATGCGCTTCTCCTATAATCCGGCTTCGACTTTTGAAATATAACCGCGTTTGACGGCTTCCATCACGGCGGCTGTTCGATTGGTGACACCGAGCGTTTTTAATATGACGGTCATATGCACTTTGACCGTGCCTTCGGTCAACCCGAGTTCATAAGCAATCAGTTTGTTGGGCAGTCCGCGTGCGATGCCTTTGATGACATCAATTTGTCGCGGGGTCAATTTTTTGTCTTTGGAAGTGATGTTGGCCGCTGTTGAAAAATCTTTCAAACTTTGGATGCTGCGGCTGAGTTCCGTATCAACAGGCGTGTCCTCCAAAAGTTCTTTAGGAATGTAAACGCCGCCCGCAAGCACCAAATTGATGTCAGATAACATCACATCATTGGGAGATGACTTTGGGATATATCCTGCCACGCCGATTTCAATCGTTTTTTGCACGATTTCACGATCAAACACGGCAGAAATAACAATAATCGGCGTGTCGGGCAACAGATTGTGCAATTTGATGATGCCGTCCATCGAATTGGCGCCCGGCATGGCCAAATCAGTAATCACAAGCGTATAATTGTCATGTCTGATGGCATCATACAACTCGGTATAATTTTTGACGGATGTAATCTCAACATCATCAAAATGCGTTTTGAGAACAAAGTTCAAACCTTGTAAAAAAAGTTCATGATCATCCGCAATCAGTATTTTCATGTTTTTTCCTTTACTTCCAATCGCCTGCAAATGCCTGCCAACAAGACAGTGCGGAAACGGCTGCCGTCTCGGCACGCAAAATCCGCTTCGGCAACGATATATTGATACTATAAGACAATTTTTGCAAAATTTCCAATTCTTTTTGTGAAAATCCACCTTCCGGTCCGATAAAAACGGCAGCAGGGGCCGAAAGTTTGTCCGAGAGCTGTGCAAATGTTTGTCCGTCACCGCTTTCGTTTAAGTAAATCAGGCGTCTTTTGGGATTCCAATTTTTAATTAAACTGTCAAATGTTGTCAAATCATCAAGCGTGGGAATATCTTGCCGTCTTGACTGTTCGGCCGCTTCGATGATTTGGGCAAGGTACCGTTCTTTTTTGACGGAGGCATGCTGCGTGTATTCGGTTTTGACGGGGATGATTTTTGAGGCGCCGAGTTCGACGGCCTTTTGGATAACCGTATCCGTGTTTTCTTTTTTAAGCGGGGCGAAAAGTAACCAAATATCAGCGCCTTTTTCAAACTCATAGGCTTTTTTGATAACCGTAAACGACAATTCTTTTTTGCCGATGTTATCAATAACACACTCGTATTCGCCGCTTTGGCCGTCAAAAGCAAAAAAACGGTCGCCTTTTTTAAGACGCATTACATTTTTGAGATAATGCGTTTGGGCCTCATCTGCACGGCAAACTGCACCTGTTTGGAGCGGGTAGGGCATCATCAAGCGGATTCTGTTTTTTTGGCTCATCTTTAAAAATTCTGCATAAATTAAAAATACTGACTGCATTATATCAAAAGATGTGTTAATGAAAACATAATATCGCACACAAAATTGATATAAGGCAGAAAAATGATTATCACAATTGACGGGCCGGCCGCCGCCGGCAAAGGAACAGTGTCTAAAGTATTGGCCGAGCGTTATCGGTTGGCCTATTTCGATACAGGAATGATTTATCGGGCCGTCGGGCTTGAAATGGTTCTTTCCGGCACGGATTTGACGGATGAAAAAGCGGCACTCAAGTTTGCGCAGGACATGACCTTTGAAAAAATGATGGCTTTGTCCGTTCATCCGGATTTTAGGTCGGATATCGGCGGGCAGGCGGCGTCGAAAGTGTCGGCCATGCCGGATGTCAGACAGGCCTTGCTCAAAATGCAACAAAATTTTGCGCTTAATCCCGTTTTTGCAGACGGCACACCGGCCGAAGGCGCCATTTATGACGGGCGCGATACGGGCACGGTGATTTGTCCGCATGCGGATATCAAATTTTTTGTGACGGCATCAACCGAAGTTCGTGCCATGCGCCGTTTTAAGGAATTTGTGGCCAAAGGCATGGATACGACATACGAAAAAGTTTTGGCCGATATGATTGCCCGTGACAAACGTGACAGCGAGCGTCAGGTTGCGCCGATGAAACCGGCAGCGGATGCCATTCTTATAGATACGTCGGACATGGATGCCGCCACCGAAATTGACGTGGTTTCAAAATTGGTTGAAGAAAAATTGAGCAAAATTGCTTAAATCATCTTTCGGCCGATTCGCTTGAGGTGACGACTGTAAAACGTGGTACAAGGCACAATAATATATGTTGCATCATCTGATAAAATTTGTTATGATATGCTCTGATGATTAACCAAAACGGTGTGATGTCGATGTCAGGCAGTGGTATGGACGATTCAAAAAAACAGCAAAAAATCGAAGAAGTTTTAAAGCAGTTTGCACAAAAATCTGCCGATATGGAGATTGAAAGCAACATCTTTTTAGATGAAAAACAGGTAAGGCTTCTAAAACAGATTCATGTGTTGGCCATCAATCGAGCACTGCATGTGGCAGAAGTCAGGCACGACCCGCGCAAAATTGTGTATTATGCCAATGATGAGTTAAAACTCGGTTTGGCCGCAATTTTGATGACTCACGTTTTAATCAACCATATGTCAAGCGCCAAATACACTGAAGACTTTTTCTTGGAGCATATTGTGGTCTACACAGACCCGAGCGGCCATGTTAAGCATGTCGATTTGACCGATATTGAGCAAAAAGTGTTTAACGGCGCCATGACAGATGAAATTGTGTATGACTGGATTATCTATCGGTCGCCGGAAAGTCGCGGCATCAGAGCCTTGAGCGACGAAAAAACGGAGGCACAGGGAATTGAGGGCTTTTCGCGCGGAATGTCACCCGTGAGTGAATTTTCACGTTTTGAGCGCAAATATTATGAAAAAGTGCGTAAAAAAGCCAAAGATGACAGACAGCATACGCAGCAGGCTTTTCGCAGTGCTTTTGTGCGTGAAATCGCACAGGCGGCGGCCAAACAACTGTTGGACAGCCAAGATCCGATGACAATGGCCAAATTGCTGTTTGCCACCAAAGATTATGAAAAAGATATCGAAAAATTGCTTCAAGATTTGCCCGTCAATCGCGAAATTGATGATTTGTCAAAACAATGGGCCAACGAGAGCAAAATGCCTGCCAAAAAAGAGCGCGGGTTGATGGATGCGTTGGATGCAAACGAAAAAACGGATTTGCTGTTGCTTGAAATGCAAACTTCCAAAAAAAATCACATAAGATAAATACTTTAGAGCACTTATCTTGTGTTAAACACTAAAAAATCGCAAAGAGCGTTTAATCTTTAATCCAAATTTTTCCGTTTTCAATACGCGCCTGACCACCCAAAGGAATGGTGGCAATCGGTGTGGTATGCCCCATGTCGATATTGGCGATAATCGGCATGTTTTTGAGTTCGGGTTTATTGACAATAAAAGTTAACTTCTCTCTTGTGATTTGAGAGGCTTTTTGAAAACGTCCGATGACAAGACCTTTGACGTTCTTAAAGTCATCCCGATTAACAAGGGCTTGGAAGTTGCGTGCAAAGTTGGCGAAATTTGATTCCTCATCATCTTCGATAAACAAAATTGTATCTTGTTCAAATTTCGGCTGATAAGGTGTGGCATTGTTTAAGATAAAGGTGCAAAGATTGCCGCCGATAATTGTGCCGGATGCCTTACCGTCTTGGATGTGCCACCATCCCTCGTTTTTGATGAATTCACGGTTTTCCTGATCACGATACCACGGATCGTCGCTCCATTCAGGCGATGGCAGCAACTCATGTTCAGCTTTTTCAAAAAGCATTTTTTTCATATTATCCAGTGTATATTCAAAGCCTTTGAGCATCCCGAACGAACTGTAGTGCGGGCCGTAATATGTCACCAAACCGGTTTGGGCGTATATTGCGGCATGAAGCGCTGTAATATCCGAAAAACCCATAAAAATTTTGGGATTGTTTTTGATGCTTTCATAGTCAAGATATTTTAACGTCTCGTTTGAATTAAAACCGCCGATAACCGTCAAAACAGCTTGAACGGATTTGTCGGCAAAAGCCTGATTGATATCATCGGCACGTTTTTTGGCCGTTGTGGAAATGGCCATGTCACAATTGTCATCCGTGGTGTTATGGGCAAATACCACCTCAAGCCCTAAGGCTTTGAGCCGATCTTCGGCAATTTTGCGACACTCTTCACTGACGATTTTAAGGCTTCGGGATGGCGCCACAATCATCACTTTGTCGCCTTGTTTTAATTTTTGAGGTGTGATAGACATCAATTTTCTCCTTGTTGAAAAATATGTAAAACGGTGACCGGTTTCATATCGGTCGCTTTGAAAACGGCGCGGCGGATACGACCCCGAATAAGATCTTTGACATTGTCGGTCAATCCCTGTTGAGCAATATCACGCGCAATCGTTTCAAAAACATCTTTTTTGATTTGTTCGCTCAAAACAACCCAATCTTCCGGCTGCAATATATCAAGAGATGTCATTTGGACATCAAGCAATTGTCTGTCCGCCGATACAAAAGCCGATATAAACAGACTGCCGTTAAAGGCCATCCTTTTGCGGATTTTGATGAGTTCGGACGAAAACGGAACGGACCGGCCGTGATCGACGCCGATAACATCGGTCGGCACATCTTGAATTTTTTCGATTTTGCCTTGCTTTAAGCAGAACAATTCACCGGTTCTGGCCGAAGCCACCTCGGGCACGCCGCAAGAGATGGCAAAACGCTTATGCTCGCGAATAAAACGTTTGTCGCCATGCACGGGAAAAACGATTTTCGGTTTTAAAATCTCGTACATTTCTTTGAGTTCTTCTTTGGAGGCATGGCCGGATGTGTGGACCGAATCTGTTTCGGCCGTAATCAGTGTTGCGCCATCCTCAACCATCTTTTCTTGCATTTGTTCGATTTTATCTTCATTGCCGGGGATGGTCTTGGAAGAAAAAATAACGGTTGAATCACTGTCAAGTTTGACATATTTGCTTTCACCTTTGGCAATCACGCTTAAAGCGCTGCGATAATCGGCCTGTGAGCCGGTGCAAATATAAAGCGCTTTGTCGGATGTTAAACCGGGCACTTTTTCGGGCGTATAAACGGCCGGCAAATCTTGAAAATAACCGCATTCTTTGGCGAGTTTGATATTTGTCTCAATACTGCGTCCCATAATCACGGGGGTACGATTGGCCGCATCAGCGGCTAAAATCAAACTTTCAAGCCGCATTAAATTGGAGGCAAAACAAGTGGCAACCAACCCGCCTTCAATGGTCGGAATCAATTTTAAGAGGTTGGCACGAATATCATATTCACTGGGTTGTTTAGCAGGAACCAAAATGTTGGTTGAGTCACAGACAAACATATCAACACCTTCTTGCCCGGCTTGTTTCAAGGCGTCAAAATCGGTTGATGTCAGGCTGGATAATTTGCCGTCATCAAAACGCCAATCGGTGGCGTGAAAGATGGTGGCTTCATCTGTTTTAATCAGCAAACCGCATGTTTCGGGCACAGAGTGCGTCAATGCAATAAACTTGACGCAAAAGGCATCGGTTGTGATGGTGTCGCCTGATTTGATGATATGAAAATCCGCAGCATCTTTTAAGTGATATTCTTCCATACGTGCCTGCATCAAACGCGTGGCGAAAGCCGTGGCATAAACCGGACAACCTAAAGCGGGCCAAATTTGTGCAATCGCACCCAAGTGGTCTTCATGCGCATGCGTGATAAACAGCCCCTCAATATCATCTTTGAACTCTTGCAAAAATTGAGGTGAGGCATAGCACATATCCATTGACGGATATTCATCCGATAAAAAGCCGTAACCTGCATCAACCACAATCCATTTTCCGTGGCAGGCATAGGCATACATATTCATCCCGATGTTGTCCGAACCGCCCAAAGGCACAAAATAAAGTCCGTTTTTATAACTTGTATTCATTATACATCCTATTTATTTTTTATTCAAAAACATCTCCGGCCATAAAGCGCATTATTTTATTGTCTGTTTCTAAAAGCAAGCAACCATCATCATCAATTGCTTGAAAAATGCCGTCGAATGTTTTGTTGTTTTGTTTAATTGTTATCTTTTTACCACGATTATAGGCGTTGTCAAGCCACCATTTTTTGATTTCGGCAAAGCCTTGATTCTCATACAACTTTTTTAAATCGTCAAAGTGGTCAACAAGCCGTTTTAAAACTTCAAGCCGCTTCGTTTGAATGCCAAAATCTTTTAAAGATGCGGCCTGATAGGCGGCTGCGTTAAGGAGGGGCGCCTGCGTGATGTTGATACCAATTCCCATAATCCAATAATCATCCGCTGCCTTTTCAAACAAAATACCTGCAATTTTTTTGTGTTCGGCAAGAACATCATTTGGCCATTTGATTTGAAATGTAACATCGTTTGTAAATGATGTCAGGGTTTGTGCAACAGCCAAACCGCTCAATAAGGCAAAATGCGAAATATCATTTGGCGCAATAGGAAAGGCAAACGAAACATATAAATTGCCGCTTAAGGCTTGCCATGAACGCCCCAATCGGCCGCGTCCTGCAGTTTGCTCTTTGGCAGATAAAATGCACGGGGCTTTGACTTGCGCCAAAAAATTAACAATGGCATCATTGGTGCTGGCCACTTGGTCTAAGTCGGTAAAATACCAATCATTGATTTTTTGAACCATTTATTTTCCCAACCACAAAAGTTCCGAAAATAACCAGTCAGGTTTTAAGACAATCACGATACATAAAATAATTATAAGTGTCAGATACAGATAAAGCGTTGTATCAACTCTGTCAAACGGGTTTTCCTTTTGCTTAAAATACAGGCTTTGTATAATTTTGAGATAGACGGGCATCATACACAGCAAACCAAACAAGATGATGTATAACAGCCACGGATTTTTGGCCGCTTCGCCCAAAATCATCAGTTGCGCGGTCATGCCGGTCAACGGCGGAAGCGCCATCAGCAATAAAATAAAAAACATCAAAGCCGCCGCCATATATGGCCTTACTTTTGCAAGGCCGGCAATCAGCCCTGTATGATTAAGGTATGTGCCGTTTGACTTTAAGCCGTGAAGGCATGTATACACGCCCAACATAAAAAGCAAATACAATTCAATATACAAAAAGGCCATCAGGGCATCTTGCGGATAACTGACGGACATCACCATCAAGGCACAACCCAAAGCATAAAGTTCAGCAAAAGCAAAAATTTTATTTAAAAAACGGCTTGAATTCATTCCGATAACGGCAAAAATTACAGAGCATACGCCGAAAACGAGATAAATATTTTGAAGCGTGTGTTCAAACAACATAAACAATGCGGTGTTGACCTTGAGCAATGCGGCAAACACACCAAGCGTCGGCACCAAAACAAAAAAGCAGGCTACAGGCAGGCAAAGCGAGGCAATATGGTCGGTTTTCCAAAAATGAAAAGGGGCAATTCCCAACATAAAAAACAGCGGACAGAAAATACCAAGCAGGGCGATGGCTTGCCGGTATAACGGCAACAAACTGACGGCACCGGCCGCGTCAACATAGTTGATACAGTTGCCGCGCAGCAAAAACAATGTGAGCGCAAATAAAGCAAAAACCAAAACCATTATGATAAAGAAACTTCGACCGCAACGGCGCAGTTGTTCGTTTTCTTTGTCAAGCAAAAGCATGCCGTATTGACTGAGGCCCAAACCAAAGCACCCGCCAAACAATACGGCCAGATGATTTGTTTTGCAGATAATATTGAGGGCCATCAGCGCGACCAGTGCGAGTATGCTGTAAGATATTACGTTAAAATCTTGTTTCGGGTTGGACCACAGACGGCTCAGTTTTAAACACATCACAACCATTGCAGCACAAAAAACATAAGCGGTTGTCGTATAAGCCGATGTTTCGAAATATTGCGGCAGAATTCCCTTGTTGTAAAAAATAACGGAGGGTATCAAACTGCATATAATAAAAACCTCTGCTGTTTTAAGGGTTGATTTGGCATTGGTCTTAAAACATAAGTGTTGTATCAAGACAAAAAAGATACCAAGCAACAACACGCTTTGATCAAGAGTATAAAGTATATTTGTCAGCATCTTTTATTTCCTCATACCACAAACCATAAGGGTTTGAAAAATGATAACATCAGGGCAAACATCAACAAAATCAACACGGAAAATGTGATGGCGTCAAGATCTTTGATGTGGATTTCATCCGATAAAGCGCAAGTTTCAACCCGCAAAGTATACAAGTTTTCAAGCATTGAAACGGCAGCTACCGTGACCGATATCACAACGACGGTTCCGATATAAAGCCCAAAATCAAACATTTCGGCGATAATCACAAAGTTGTTCCAGAAAAATGCCGAAATCGGCAGGCCGACAGCGGCCAAAACAAACAAGGCATATACCATGGAGGTTCTTGGCATATGGCACAAAATACCTTTAATTCCGCTTGACAGTTTTGAACTTCGGCGTGACATGTGTGC
>JAGCTK010000177.1 GCA_017963715.1 Alphaproteobacteria bacterium
GAGGTCTTTGATTTGGTTGCTTTATATTGTTTTGTTCCGCGCCGTCACCATCGCCGTTTTGGCGCCGTCGGTTGAAAAATGGCGACCGGTTCAAATATCGACTAAAAAAGCATCTAAAATTGTGCATGCGCTCAATGTCAGCATTTTGCTTATTGCCGTGCCGACCGTTATGCATCATATTGCCGTTGCGGCAACGTATGACCCGATTTTGATTAATTTACTCTCTGCTTTTTGCTCGCTTGCCAAGTCGCTTTCAATTATTTTGGTGGCAGCCACAATCGTTTCACCCGAAGAAGATTCACCCGAAGAATGGCGCAGTATTGCCATCAGAATTAATGCGCTTACAATACTTCTTGTGGCGGCAACATTCGGTGTCGGATTGTTCGGATACCCGAATTTGTCTTCATATATTCTCAACCGTTGTATTTTAACGGCGGCATTAGTGGCTCTTTTTATCGTCAGTAGAGATTTTGTGGCCAGCCTTGTCACACGTATTTTTGTGCTCGGTTTGTGGGGTAAAACTTTTAGTGCGCGACGTTCGCTTTTGGTCAAAATCAATTTTGTCTTAAGCGTGTTTGTGTATCCGTTTTTGGCTTTGTTCTTCCTGTTTTTACTGCTCAATTTATGGGGATTTTCAAGTGACTTTTTAATTCATGTCACCAAAAAACTTTTGTTCGGTTTCAGCATCGGCGGCATCAAAATTTCGCTCATGTCGATTTTGCTCGGCATTGTCACATTTATGATTTCATATTCAGTTATCAAAATTTTCCGTCGACACTTGATGCTCAGTGCGTTCACGCATCTCGAAATCGACGAAGGAATCAAGCACTCATTGGATTCGTTTATCAATTTTATCGGCATGATTTTGTCATTGTTGCTGGCCATTGTGGTTATGGGTGCCAATTTAACAAACCTCACCGTGATTGCCGGTGCCTTGTCCGTCGGTATCGGTTTTGGTTTGCAAAACGTCATCAGTAATTTTGTCTCGGGCTTGATTATTTTATTTGAACGGCCCTTAAAGGTCGGCGATTGGGTCAACATCGACGGGGAAGAAGGCAAAATCAAGCAAATCAATATCCGTTCAACCGAACTCGAAACATTTAAGAAAACAAGCGTCATTGTGCCGAATGCCACATTATTGTCGACCTCGGTCATCAACATGACACACGGTAACAACTGGACGCGTGTGAATGTGTCGGTCGGCGTGGCTTACGGTAGCGATGTTGAAAAAGTGCGTGATATTCTGATTGAATGCGCGCTCAACAATCCAAAAGTTTTGAAAAAACCGGCCCCTTATGTGATATTTACCGATTTTGCGGCCAGTTCACTCAACTTTGATTTAAGATGTTATTCCAGCAACATTTGGGAAGGTTGGACCATTCCGAGCGAACTCAGATTTGCCATCAACAAACGTTTTATCGAAGAAGGAATCGAAATTCCGTTCCAGCAAATCGTGGTGCATCAGAAAGGATAATAACAGCCCCCTTAAAGCAACACTTTATTTTTTGCAAAAATATGTTACATTAAAACAAAAAAGTGAGGACAGCACATGTCGACAGAAAATCGTTTAACAAATATCGAACTTATTTTGACCGAGCAACAACGCATGCTCGATGACTTAAATGATGTCGTCATCCGATACACCAAAGAGTTGGATGCCCTCAAAAAACAGTGTGCATATATCAAAACCATGCTTGAACGCGACAGTATCAAGCCTTTGTCCGAAGAAACACCTCCACCGCATTATTGATGAGCCAAACACATGACACAACAAAATAA
>JAGCTK010000178.1 GCA_017963715.1 Alphaproteobacteria bacterium
TTGGGTCGTATGGATAACCTCTCAACAGCGGCTAACACCGCCGGTGATCCTGTGGTGGTGCGCGGCAACTTGACCAATGCCAACAACACACCGCTCACAACTCAGTTGACAGTTGCAGATGCATTGTCTAACCTCGATCAAACACTTGGCAGAATCCATGGTTTGTATGATGGTACAACGGTCAATGCCACAACGGTTACATCAACAGTCAGCGGTCATTCCAACTTGGCTGTCGGTACAACGGTTGAAGATCACTTGGTGATGCTCGATAACGCTGTCGGTGACAGAACATTGGTCAGTGGTAACGCTGCAATCGATACAGCTATGAGCGGTACATCATTGGCTGCCGGTTTACAAGCCGCCGGTCAGGCTATCGGTGATATGGACTTCACGTCAGCACAGTATGTGACACCTGGTTCTGACCTTTCAACTGCCGTCAGAACGTTGGACAGCAACTTGTATCGTGTTGAAAACGACTTGAAAGACTTGAAACGCGATTTCGAAAACGGTATGGCTTCTATGGCTGCAATGTCCGCCTTGGTGCCGAATCCGAGAGCCGCGGGTAACACCTCGCTGTCAATCGGTACAGGTGCTTACAACGGTCGTACAGCCGTCGCTGTCGGTGGTTTCCACCACATCAACGACAATATTATGCTCAACGCCGGTGTGGCTTGGGGTAATAACAGCGAAGCTGCTTACCGCTTAGGTCTCACATGGTCCTGGTAAAACGTGCTTAAAGCCCATAATGGGGAGAGGATGTCTTCCTCTCCCCTATTTTTTAGGAGTTTCGTATATGGTTAAATTTTCTGCTTTCAAAGTCAAAACTGTTGTGATTTTTTGTGTCATCGTATTGTTTGCAATCTCTTATATCGGTTTAGGTTGCCTGTGGCAGCAAAATCAATTGCTCAAACAAGAAGTTGTGAACAGCCGCAAAGTCTATGTTTATGATTTGCAAAAAGTCCTTTTGAGCACAAATTTGATTGAAGCCAAACGTCAATATGAACAAGAAATTTTAAACTTAAACGATGAACTCCTCAAAGCCGAACAAAAAATTAAATCCTTGAAAGATGCCAAAGTCAAAGAGGATTTTTCCACCGTATACCTCAATAATTTGCGTCTGAAACGTGATGAAATCACCAAAAATTATGACACGCAGGTCAACACAATCACCCAAAACATAAATGCCGCTTTGTCCGAAATTGCAAAGCAACAGCATATTGCCGCTATTTTTGTGCGCGATGCGGTGGCTGTCAACACGCCCGATGTTGTCGATATCACGCAGGATGTTATTCAAAAAATCAGCCAATAACTCTATTCTTCGGTATTATCCGTGATGGCGTCTTTGGTGGCATGATAGCCGTCTTTAATGGCTTGTGTCGCCTCCGAAGTCACTTCGTTTTTGACCTCTTTTAAGGTCGAGTCTTGCGTGATGTTGCCTTGGTAAAAACTAACCCCGATAAAATATATCGCCGCAATCACCAGTACATAAAACAAATATTTGAGTATTGTACCCATCTTAACACCTCTTTTTGATGACTTAGGATACAACAAATATGCCTTAAAGGCCGTTTTTCAAGATTAGCGACGGTCAAAAAGTTTTTCAATATCGGCCAATTTCAATGTGATATATGTCGGCCGTCCGTGGTTGCATTGGCCGGAATGCGGTGTCTGTTCCATATCGCGCAACAGCCTGTTCATTTCATCAATATTAAGTTTGCGACCGGCACGAACCGACCCGTGGCAAGCTATTGTCGCGCAAATATGGTGCAATTTATCGGTCAAGCTGAACGCCCCGCCCCATTCATTGATTTCCGAAGCCAAATCTCTGATCAATTTTTGGACATTCGCACCAGAAATAAGTGCAGGAATTTCACGCACAATCAATGCCTTAAAACCAAAATCTTCAACAATTAAACCAAGTTTTGAAAAGTTGTCGGCATTTTCTAAAATACGTGCTTTTTCACAAGCGCTCAACTCAACAATTTCGGGAATAAGCAACATTTGCGTCACCACTTGACGATGAGAGGCCAAGTCGGCTTTGAGTTTTTCCAACACAATCCACTCGTGCACAGCGTGTTGGTCAACAATGATAATCCCATCAGCGGCCTGCGAAATAATGTACGTATCATGAAATTGCGCTTTCGCAAAACCGAGCGGCGGCATCTCAAGGGGTGTTTGTTCAGCTTGCTGCGGTACACTTTCCTCTTTCAAATCCACTTTAACAGAATAAAGATTGTCAAGGCCCAGTATATCCGACCTTGCCCCTCTCATATCACGTCGCGTCGCAAACGGCATATGCCCCGGCGTATTGAATTGAATATGGCCGACATCTTCCCTAAAGGCCGTATCAGATGCCTCAACAGAGGTTGTCATACCCGAATGTGTCCCGGCCAAAGTTTCTAAAACGCCTGTATCCGAGGCTGTTTTATCCCCCATCAACAAGGCCTGACGTATCACGCCGACCAAAAACGATCGAATGTATGCACCGTCCATAAACCTGACTTCGGCTTTTTGCGGGTGCACATTAACATCAACACACATCGGATCCGCATCAATAAAAAGCGCCAAATACGGATAACGATTGCTCGCCAAAACATCTTGATACGCACCTTTGATGGCACCCAAAAGCAACTTATCTCGCACCGGACGATTGTTCACAAACAGATATTGCGACAGCGAATTGGCCTTATTAAAAGTCGGCAGTGATATATAACCTGATACTTTAATATTTTCACCTTGTGAATTGATTATAAGTGTATTTTTTGAAAACTCTTTTCCCATAATTTCACCAAGGCGTACAAAACGAGCCTCAAACAAATCACCGCCGCAGGCATTGAGTGCGAGCCTTTGTTTGCCATTGTGCGTCACATAAAACGACACATCGGGATTGGCCATCGAAATACGCTCGATGATATCAAGACATGTCGCACATTCCGCCGTATCACTTTTTAAAAACTTTAAGCGCGCCGGCGTGGTATAAAACAAATCGCGCACCTCAATGCGTGTGCCCTGCGTCATGGCTGCCGGCACGATTTCTGACTTTTGCCCGCCGTTTAATTCTATTTGATAGCCTTCTGAGGCTGCTTTTGCCCGACTGGTGATACATAACCTGGCAACCGAGCCGATAGACGGCAATGCCTCACCGCGAAAGCCCAAATGCCTGATATGGAACAAATCGTCACCGTCGAGTTTTGAGGTTGCATGCCGCTCAACACACAAATTGAGTTCGTCTTTTTGCATCCCGTCTCCGTCATCTGAGACAATCATCAGGCTTTTTCCGCCGTCGACAAGTGTGATATCTATCCTTTTGGCATTGGCATCCAACGCATTTTCCACCAATTCTTTAATCACCGAAGCCGGCCGTTCGATGACCTCGCCGGCGGCAATTTGGTTGATTAAATGGTCGGGCAGAATTCGCAGGGGCATTTTATTTCCTCAACATTTTGATTTTTTTGATCAACGCCATCGTTGAACTGTCATGCGACAAAGCAAACGCTTTTCCCTGCAATTCGGGCAAAATATTAAGCGCCAGTTGTTTGCCGAGTTCAACCCCCATCTGATCAAACGAATTGATGTTCCAAATGATGCCCTGCACAAACACCTTGTGTTCATAAAGTGCAATCAGTTGGCCCAGCGTAAACGGCTCAATCTTTTTGCACAAAAGCGTGTTGGACGGACGATTGCCCGTAAAACTCTTATACCTTTTAAGGCTACTGACTTCTTCATCCGACTTGCCGGCCTTTTTGAGTTCGGCTTCCGCTTCCGCAACCGTTTTGCCGCGCATCAAGGCCTCACTCTGCGCCAAAACGTTTGACAGCAAAATCTGATGATGATCACCGATTTCATTATGCGAAATGGCCGGAATGATAAAATCAACCGGCACAATGTCCGTGCCTTGATGCAACAACTGGAAAAACGAATGTTGCACGTTGGTACCTGCCCCGCCGAAAATGGCAGGTCCGGTTGAATATTTTACGAAATGACCGTCTCTGTCCACGCTTTTGCCGTTGCTTTCCATATCAAGTTGTTGCAAATAGGCCGGCAGATATTTCAAATATTCATCATACGGTACAACGCAATAGCGATGAATACCAAAGAAATTGTTGTACCAAACGCCCAAAAGTGCCATAATAACAGGCATATTCTGCTCAAGTGGTGCGGTTTTAAAATGCTCGTCCATCGCATATGCACCGTCTAACAGTTTTTCAAAATTATCAAAACCGACGGCAATTGCAATCGTCAAACCGATGGCAGACCATAGCGAATAACGTCCGCCGACAAAATCCCAAAATTCAAACATATTGTCCGGATTGATGCCGAATTCAACCACTTTTTCCCGATTGGTCGATAATGCCACAAAATGCTTATCCACCGCATGCTCGCCTAACGCATCGACCAACCATTTGCGACAGGTTTTGGCATTGGTGAGTGTCTCAATCGTCGTAAATGTTTTGGATGCCACGATAAAAAGCGTTGTCTCCGGATCAAGATTTTTAAGCGTTTCATAACAGGCCGTGCCGTCAATATTTGAGATAAAATAACATTCAATATCTTTCAGCCAATATTTCTTGAGCGCCTCACACACCATCACCGGGCCCAAATCAGAGCCGCCGATACCGATATTGACGATGCTTTTAAGTTTTTTTCCGGTATAACCCTTAAACTTGCCATAGCGCACATCATCCGAAAACTTTTTCATCTTTGCCAAAACATCATTGATTTGAGGCATCACATTTTTGCCGTCAGCATAAATCGGCGTATTGCTGCGATTGCGCAGCGCAATATGTAACACGGCCCTGTTTTCGGTCGAATTGATTTTAGAGCCCTCAAACATCGCGTCACGCTGTGATTCAACACCGCGTTCACGCGCCAAATCCGTCAAAGCATTCAAAACGCCCTCATCAAAGCGGTTTTTGGAATAATCAAGCGTCAAATCGTTGACACTTAACGTATACTTCGCCGCCCGTTTTTCATCTTGGGCAAACAAGTCTCGCATTTGGGTATCCTTGAAACGCTTATACTCGCTTTCAAGTTTCTGCCACGATTTTGTACGATTTCGATTGAGTGAAAACATCTACTTTTCTCCTTGTTGTGCATTGTTGCCGATGGTCAAAACAGACGGCATAACACCAAAATATTTTTTTGCCGCCGCATTGACTTCGGCCAAAGTTGTATTTTTGACATATTCATTGCGTTTTTGCAAAAAGTCCAGCCCTAAATGCTCTTTTTGCATATACAAAAGTTGTTTTGAAATGCTTGATAGCGACATAAAGCGCAAATTAAAAGATATCAGCATATCGTTTTTGACCAGTTCAAATTCTTCTTGAGAGAGGCCTTCGTCAGCCATTTTTTGCCACTCTTTGAGCACAATCTCACGCATTTGAGGATAATTTTCCGCCGAGGTCGAAAATGAGCCTTCAATGCGCGGGGCATAGCGATTGGTATTCAAATAAGTATCCGCCCCATACGTTAAGCCTTCTTTTTGCCGTGCAATCAAATTTAATCTTGCAAACAACCCCGAACCGCCAAAGGCTTCATTGGCCATATACAGCGCATAAAAATCATCAGCCGAGCGCGGCACACCCGGCGCAACAAAAGTGGCTATCACCTGCGGCATCTGCCGATCGATATTTTGCTCTTTAAAATGATAATTCGGTGCTGTTTCAGACAACGCTTTGATATCAGATGATTTTTTTAAGTCTGCAAAAACCACATCCAACATATCCGCAGCATCTTCTTTTGAAATATCACCGGCCACGGCCACCAAAAGATTATCTTTTGTCAGATGCGACCTTAAAAAATTTTTGATATTCTGCTCAGTGATGCCCGCCACATCTTCAGCAACACCCAAAGCATCATATTTGAGGGGATGGTCACCGTAAAAAATGTCCTTAAATTTGCGATAAAGCACTTTTTCCGGACGTTCGCTCTGCATTTTGATGTTTTCCAACTGTTGCGCACGCACAATTTCAAGATATTCGGGTTTGATATGCGGCTCGGATAAAACGGCTTTTAACACTTTCAGCGCAATATCCAAATTTTGCCTCGGTGTTGTCATCGACCCAAAAAATGAATCATCCGAAACACTGAAAGACAATTCTATCGCATTTTCTTCCAAAACATCGTGATATGTTCTGTTATCAAACGCACCGGCACCATAATCCAACATTTCCCCAGCCATGTGCGCCAACCCTTTTTTGTGCACACGGTCAAACGCGTAGCCGGCCTTTTCAAAACAAAAATCAATTGCCACAAGCGGCACACTGTTTTCCTCTAAAAACAATGCCTTAATTCCTTTATTTGAAACAATTTCTTCAACTTTGGCATCAAATGTTTTGCCCTTTAAAACAGAATTTTGAATGATTTTTTGAGGATCCACCCCGCGCTGTGGCATAAACACAACAAGGGCATAAATCACGATACCGATAAAAAACAGATTGAAAAAAATGACAATATTTTTTTTAAGCATCTTCATTCGTCCTCTTTCGGCATTGAAATGGCCGTCACGCATTTTGTTTTGTTGAGCACACTTAACATGGCATCGCGGACATCATCTAATGTGACATCTTTGAGACGTTGCTCATGATTTTCGATATCATCCATCGATAACCCGAGCGATGCCATCAGCCCCAACAAATAGGCCAAATCTTCGGGATTGTCTTTGGTATAAACAAACCATGATAAAATCTTTTTCTTTTCTTTTTCAAGCAGTTCGGGTGTCAAATTGTCAAGCGCGGCACGCATGGCACCCGGCAAAACATCAATTTTGCCTGTCAAATTTTCAACTGTTAAAGGGATAAACGATGCCACAAAGGTCCCAAGCCCGCGGTGATATATCCCGACAGACGAACCGGCGGCGATTACCCGATGTTTTTCGACCAATTCTCGCTCTAAATAGGCATTTTTGCCTTCGCCGAAATAACTTGAAAAAACAGTCAACGCATACGCCTGACGCTTATTATGCTTAACCGATGACACCAAACATTGCCATGCAATCTGCGGTGTTTGCACATTGGCCAATTTTCTGGTAACAAAATACTGCTTCTGCTCTTCCGATATATAAAAATCAGTTTCCGGATTTGTTTTAATAGCGCTTCGTTTATGAATAGCACCGAAATATTTTTGTGCCAATTCAAACCCGATTTGAGGCGTAATATCCCCCACAATCACAAGCACCGCATTATCCGGCGCATAAAAGCGACGATAAAAATCAAGCGCATCGGCTTTGGTTAAGGCCTTAATATCCGTTGCCCAACCGGCCACCGGATGTTCATAAGGCGTGTTTTGCCACAAAATTTGGTTGATCTCTTCGGCAAACAGAGCCCTTGGCTTGTTATCAATACGTTGTTGCCGCTCTTCAAAAACAATCTTTCGTTCGCTTAAAAAAGCCTCATCACTGATATTAAGGTTGGTCATACGATCGGCTTCCACGGCAAGCACCAATTCAAGCCGCGAGATATCCGTTGTGGCGTGATAAACCGTAAAATCGGTATTGGTAAACGCATTATACTCTACCCCGTTCATCAAGGCATTAAACTTGTCGGCAGGCACCGATCTGGTCCCGCGAAACATCAAATGCTCCAACAAATGCGCCAACCCGCTTTTGTCAATCTCTTCATTGATTGAGCCCACCTGATACCACAACATCACTTTGGCAACCGGTGCCTTGTGGTTTTCGGCCACAATCACACGAAGCCCGTTGTCCAAATAATGCTCGGCGGCATCAAACACTTTTGCTTGAGCGTTAAAGCACAAAAACAAACCAAAAACAATAAGATATCGTGTAAAATTCATCTTAAAGATTAAATAAAAGATTAAGACAAGTCATCAAAATCAGGCGGCAAAACAAGCGGTGCGCGCGTTTCGATTTTTGTTTCATCCGGCGTTGATTTGTTGAGGCCAAACCATTTTTTGAGTGTGGTACAACCCGACAACATCAAACAAGCCGCAAAAAGCATCAAAAATATTTTTTTCATAAATTAAACTCCTTTAATTTTACAAACCAAAGCGTGACACACAATCAGCAAAGCGCCGACACAAATAAAACTGTCTGCCAGGTTAAACGCCGGCCAGTGATATGCGTTCACATGAAAATCCAAAAAATCATAAACGGCACCCAAGCGCACCCGATCGACCAAAGTGCCGACGGCACCGCCAACGATCAGCCCCAGGCAGATACGCACAAAGCGCGAAGTCTCGTTTTTCATCCACCAAAGCAAAAAGACAATAATCGCGCAGGCAACCACTATCAAAATCACCCTGCCCCAACCGCCGGTGCTGTCAAACATCGAAAAACTGATGCCTTTATTGAAAGCCGTGACGATATTAAAAAAACCTGTCACTTCCGTCAATGCGCCGTGTTCCATCGCATATTCAAACACAAAAAACTTTGACAGTTGATCCGAAACAAAAGCCAAAAGCGCAAAACACAAACCGATAAACACAATCTTTTCCTTTGTTATTATGACTGGGTGTTATTATAAGCCGTTTTTAGCGTAAAAAAAGAAACTTTTTGAAATATATACAAATTTTTTAGTTGTTGACAAATACAAAAATAAGAATACAATGGCGTCAATTTCCAATTATTTTAACAGATTGATTATCATACAGATGCAATTATTGTTAAAAAACTGATGCGAAATATGATGATACGTCTTTGACAGCACTCAGAGATTGTATCATAAAGATATACCCGCTGTGAAGTGGTTATGAATGTTTTTTTTGGCATAGTTTGTTATTGAAGCCTAGGTAATAGGCAATTGAAAACTTGATTTTAGAAAAGAGTTTGTCGTGAGACAGGCTCTTTTTGCTTTTTATCTTGACAAAACTTCAAAATCAATATACAATAAAAATCGAAACAAAATTAGTATGTTAATTATGTCTTGATTGGCGTGTGCTGTCAGATAAAGATTTTTCCGTAACTGATTTTGTTTTTTTTGCATTGTAAATGTTTAACTAAAAATAAAAAGTATGGACGTAATTTTAATTCTGATTCTTGTCATCGCAATTATTCAAACTGTAGTTTCAAAGTTGTCAAAGCGCATGGCTTCGGAAACCTTGAAAAATCTTAGCATAGCTATGATTGTGACGAACGCTATTTTACTAATCTTGTTCCTTTTTACCTACGAACAAGCAGAGCAGACAAATTTCCTCATGGGTGCTGTATTAGGTTATAGCGCATGTGTGTTTGTCAATCATTTAATTGAAGACATCATTCTTCAAGACGACACAAAAAAAGAGGAAGCATAGCACACCACTTACACCCTTGGCTTTGGTTTGTCACGCAAGTGATAAATTTCAAACCAAGGGTGTTTTTTATCTTGACAAACAAGCGCCATTTTTCTATAGTAACACCGATAAACCTATAATTTTGTAAGATATGAAAAGAGTATTATTTAGTCAAACGAATGCGTGCTTGATGGCAAACAATCAGTGCAAGCGCACGGAAAAAGCCACCAAAACCGTGGCAGTTATTATGCCGAGTGCCCCTATTTATCCGGTCTTTGAAGAGATAGACGGTGACGGGGCGAGTTTAGAATCAATCCTGATGACAGGGATCCGGATGATATGACAGATGAAGCATTCCGACGCCGCTATCTCGGCCGATAAGGAATGGTTCCAATTATTATCAATACATGCCGATGTGTAATCTTCGAGCAGTAAAATCCCGCCGTGAGGTGGTATGTATCGCAAGATACGGTTTGTGATAACGTTTTTGTAACGTAGTATGGTTAGTAATTTTCAGAAAAGAGTTTGTTGTGAAACAGGCTCTTTTTGCTATTTTTTATCTTGACAAACCCTAAAAAATCAACATACTGGTGGCAATAACCTATTATTTTACGAATTATCAGAAAAACACTTTTAATTATTGTTTTGAAAAATTTGAATTGAATAGATTGATACTTGTTTGGCTTTGGTCCGACAATGTATCCTCGGTATAAAATCCCGCTGTGAAGCGGTAAACATCGCAAAGTATTTGCGAGTCACTCATAAAATATGGTTAGTCCGCAAAACGGATTTGTTTTTTTCGTTTGATGAAAAGAGTTTGTTGTGAAACAGGCTCTTTTTGCTTTTATAGGTCTTTATCGGGGTTCGATTCCGGTCTTTATTTTGACCAATAAAAAAAGCGGGTATAAAACCCGTTTTTTTTATTGGTGGAGGTAAGGAGAAGGACCTTCGTTTTTTTATAAAAAAACTCGGCCGCACGGCACTCATCAGCCTAAAGGCTGACCGCGATACATTCGTCTCGCTTTCGTTTGTAGTCAAACCCCTTTATCGGGGTTCGATTCCGGTCTTTATTTTGACCAATAAAAAAA
>JAGCTK010000179.1 GCA_017963715.1 Alphaproteobacteria bacterium
CACCGCGGCTCGATGCAGACGGCAACGGCACCAAAACCATCGGTTTATGCAAATTCAGCAATTCAAAAATCGCATTTGAACCTGCACGCGAAACCACAACATCTGATGCTTCCATCAAATCTTTGAATTCTTTATCAACATAATCAAATTGCACATAGCCTTGATAGTTTATGTTTGGATCCACCTGCCCCCGACCGCAAATATGAATAATCTGATATCTTTCAAGCAAAGCCGCAATGTTAGCGCGCACGGCATCATTGAGGCTTTTGGCACCCAAAGAACCGCCGACAAACATCACAATCGGCTTATTCTCATCAAAGCCGCACAAACGGCATCCTCGCGCTTTATCCGCACCTTCAAATCTATCGGATAAAACCGGCCCGATATAATCGACTTTTGATTTGTTCTTGACATATTGAGCCGTGTCATCAAAAGTTGTAAAAAATTTCGAGACAAACGGCAAAGACATCTTATTGGCAAGGCCCGGCGTCACATCCGATTCATGCATCACAGACTTAACGCGGCACACATAACCTGCCAAAACCACCGGAAAAGATACAAAACCGCCTTTTGAAAAAATGATGTTCGGTTTTTCTTTTAACACAATACCAATGGCCTGAAAAATGCCGACCGGAATTTTGAGCATATCCATAAAATTCTGCCACGAAAAATAGCGCCGCAGTTTACCCGTCTCAATGGCATAATATTTGACGCCTTCGATTTTTTTGACCAAATCGTTTTCAATACCGGTCTTTGAACCGATATAAACAACCTGCCACCCGTTATCGATAAAATACGGTATCAAAGCCAAATTCAACGTGACATGGCCGGCACTGCCGCCGCCCGTAAAGATTATTTTTTTATTCATTGACAGCCCTTTCTTCAATTAAAGTGAGGTTATTTTCATCGGCCGAAGGCGCAATCACTTTGCTTGTTTTGGCACCCTTTTGCTTCAATTGATGCGCAATTGAGAGCGCCCCACCTTTGCCCGACAATTTGGTCATGGCATCACGATAATGCGTGTGTGCGCTTGTGATTGACTTATCGATTTGTTCCATATCGGCCACAAATCCGGCCAATTTATCATAAATTTTACCGCCCAGTTCGGCCAGTTCCGCTGCGTTTTTATTGCGTTTATCGAGTTGCCAAAGACTCTCAACGGTCTTAAGAAGCGGCAACAATGACGACGGCGTCGTGATGGCAATATTTTTTGAAAACGCATAGTCATACAGTTGCGTATCGGCCTTGGCCGCTTCAACATAAGCGCCTTCAATCGGAATAAAAATCATCACATAATCTAAAGCCTCATCCTTTAAGAGTTTTTGATATTCTTTGGATGAAAGTTCGTCAATATGCTTCTTGATACACGCCACGTGGCGCTTTAAGGCCGCATTTTTATCGATTTCATTGTCTGCATTGACAAAGGCGATATAGTCATTGAGCGAAACTTTCGAATCGATAATCACCTGTCTGTCGTTGGGCAATTTCACAATCACATCCGGACGCAGCATCTTGTCGTTTTCATCTTTGAATGTTTCCTGACAAATATAGTTGATGCCTTTTTCAAGCCCCGAAATTTCCAGCACGCGTTCAAGTTGAAATTCGCCCCAATTGCCTTGTATCTTTTTGTTACCCTTTAAGGCATTGGCCAAGTTTTCGGCCTCCTTGCTCAAATTTTGATTCAAGTCCATAAGGCTTTTGAGTTGCTCTTCAAATTTCACACTATCGTCATGCGAACAATCCATTTTTTGCTTAAATTCGGACAGTTGGTCTGCAAAAGGCTTCAACAACACGCCGAGTGCCGTTTTTTGATTTTCGTTAAAATAGGCGTTTTGCGCTTTAATCACCTCGTTTGAGATATTCTGAAATTTAAGGCTTAATTCTTCTTTATTTTGCTCTAAAAACCGCACTTGCTCGGCAAAATAATTTTCTTTAAGTTCCAAATCGCTTTTAAGCCGTTCATTTTGCTTTAAAAGTTCAATTCGCAGTGCCTCCGATTCGGCCAAACTGCTTTTTTGTGCATCAAGTTCGGCCTCTTTCAAACCGCGCCACGTTTCAAACTGGACGCGTTCTTTATCATACCGTCTGAGAATCAAATTTTTGCGCACATAAAGCAAAAAAAGCAACACGCAAACAATGGCACAACCAATCAAGGCGCCTGTCAAAAAAGTTGTATCCGAAAGTATATCAGTCATATTTTTTCCGTTTTTTTGTTATTTTATATACCTAAAACCTTATTTGCAAGCCAAAAACAATAACAGATAACAAAAAACACCTCAGCAAAAAATACTGAAGTGTTTTTATGTTTATTGCTTAAACAAGCGGACAAATACGTTGTGCAGGATGACACTCCCGAGACAAAGTCCGACCGTTAAGCAGGCGATGAGATACATGATACCCATACCGACAACCGTTACGCCAATAATCGCCAGGATGCGATAAAGCAGTTGGATTGTATCCGGAATGGCAACAATACCGATGGCAACGGGCATACCAACCCAGGCCAGCAAAAGCAAAACCTCTAAAGTATAATCCAGCACCTTATGAAACGGGCTGAAAAGATAATACACCAGAGGTAAAACAA
>JAGCTK010000180.1 GCA_017963715.1 Alphaproteobacteria bacterium
ACATACGTTTTGTCGGCCGGTTATTATGACGCATACTACTTAAAAGCACAAAAAGTGCGTCGCTTAATCAAACAAGATTTTGAAGATGCTTTCAAACGCTGTGATGTGATTTTGACACCGACATCACCTGTTTCGGCTTTCAAAATCGGCGACAAGAGTATGGCGGATAACCCGATTAATATGTACTTAAATGATGTGTTTACCGTTTCGGTCAATTTGGCAGGGTTGCCTGGTTTGTCGTTGCCTGTCGGGTTGGACAGTCGCGGATTGCCGCTTGGTATGCAACTGATCGGTCGTGCATTTGATGAGGAAACGGTTTTCAAAGCCGCTTATGCGTTGGAACAAAACAGCGGTTTTCAAAGGAAATAAGCCATGACATATACGATTAAAACAACTCAAAATGAATGGGAAATTGTGTGCGGACTTGAAATACACTGTCAGATTATTTCAAAATCCAAGATTTTTTCGGCTGCTTCGACCGAATTTGGAGATGATGCCAATGAGAATGTATCGTTTATTGATGCCGGTATGCCGGGCATGCTTCCGGTATTAAACAAAGAGTGTGTCAGACAGGCTGTTAAGACAGGCTTGGGCTTAAATGCACAAATCAATAAATATTCCGTTTTTTCGCGTAAGAACTATTTTTATGCCGACCAGCCGAACGGCTACCAGATTACACAATACGAATATCCGATTGTCGGTAAAGGCAGTGTCAAGATTGAACTTGCGGACGGTACGTCAAAAGATATCGGCATTACGCGTATTCATATCGAGCAGGATGCGGCCAAATCAATCCACGATTTGAATCCTAAAAAAAGTTATATCGATTTTAACAGGGCAGGCGTCGGTTTGATGGAAATTGTGACGGAACCTGATTTCAGATCACCCGAAGAAGCAGGTGCATTTTTGAAAAAATTGCGTTCGATTGTCAGATATTTAGGCACATGTGACGGCAATATGGACGAAGGTTCAATGCGCTGCGATGCCAGTGTGTCCGTCAGAATAAAAGGCGAGCAAAAGATGCGTGAACGTGCCGAAATTAAAAATGTCAATTCGGTGAAATTTGCAATGCAGGCCATCGAAAATGAGGCCAAACGTCAAGTCGAAATTTATGAAAGCGGCGGAACGGTTCAGCAGCAAACATGCCGATTTGATCAGACAACGGGACAAACCAAGTTTATGCGTCTTAAAGAATATGCCGACGATTATCGCTATTTTCCGGAGCCCGATTTGCCGCCGCTGATATTGACGGATGAATACATTGAAGGCATTAAAGCCGAAATGGTTGAATTGCCCGATGCCAAAAAAGAGCGTTTTATCAAGGAATTCGGCCTAAGTTCTTATGATGCCGATTTGTTGACAGACTCGATTGAAACAGCCGATTTCTTTGAAAAAGCGGCCAAAGGACATGACGGCAAAAAGGTTGCCAACTGGATTTTGGGTGATTTGTTTGCGCTTCTCAATGCCAATAAATTGACGCTTGAAACATCACCCGTCACACCTTCGATGATCGGGGAGTTGGTTGATTTGATTACAAATGGCACAATCAGCGGCAAAATCGGAAAAGATGTTTTTGCGCTGATGTGGCAGACGGGGCAGGAACCTGCACAAATCGTGGAAGAAAAAGGCTTGAAACAAGTGACGGACAGCAGTGCGATTGAAAAAATTGTTGATGATGTTTTGGCCTCAAATCCCGATAATCTCAGCGCTTACCGCGCAGGCAAAACAAATTTGTTCGGATGGTTTGTCGGGCAAGTGATGAAAGCCTCAAAAGGCTCGGCCAATCCGGGTTTGGTCAATGAATTGTTAAAGCAAAAATTAGGTTAAAAAAAGCGGTTGAGATGACACTTCAGAAAAAAACACGAAAAATTCCCGAAGTTTTGGTCTTTAGTGATATCAATAACTATGCCGATGATTTGGCATCTATGGTTGTTTTGGCCTATTTGGCGGATAGAAAACTGATTAATTTACGAGGCATTGTGGCAGAATTGGGAACATATGAGGTGCGTCGTCGGCGTGCCATGTATGCCAAAGGTGCTTTGCTTCATTTGGGTTACCCGTTTATCAGAACCGTGCCGGGTGGCGACTGCGAAATTGAAGATGATGAAATGCAAAATCATTATATCGAAACGCCGTTTTCCACTCTTTTTGAAACGGCCGGCGTAACGATTCATCGAAGCGGTACGATATTTTTGCAGGAATATTTCAAAAGCGTTAAAGACAAAAATATTGTTTTGCTCATCAATGCGCCGTTTACCGATTTGGGAAAATATATCAAAGCCTCACACGATACTATTGCAAAAAAAGTTAAAAAAATTGTTGTGATGGGTGATGTGATGGCACAAAAAAACGAAGAAGGTTTTTATGAGCCAAACCTTGAATCTTTCAACTTTAAGTATTGTCCGCAAGCGGCCAAAGAATTGTTTGAATATGCGCAGCAAAAAAACATTCGTCTGACGGTTGTGCCATCCAAAAACATCAAAGCACTTGAGATGGATTACGGCTGTTTGGATGGCATTAAAAAAAGTAAAAATCCCGTGTATCAGCAACTTGTCGCCTTAAAAGATGAAGCAAATCCGACCACAATGGCTTATGATATGGTATCTGCTTTATGTTTGGTTGACGGCGTTTTCAAATCGGGCGGCGGCGTGATTGAAACAAGAGATGATGCGTCGCCTTCAAACGTCTTCTTTGCATCGATTGCCAATCCGGCGGCGATGCGTGATAAATTTTGCGAAATTTTCAAAGAAAAACTGGAGCCGAAAGTTCTTTCAATGGCGCACTTAAGTCGCACAAAACCTTCGGAAGAACAAAATTCGGCCGAAATTTCAACTTCAACAAAGTAAAAGACATGTCTGATATTTTTTCAAATGTTAATTTTTTAAATGGTCTGTATGGCGCACTGATTGCCGGCTTGTTTACGGGTGTCGGCGGATTTGCGATTTATCTCAAGAAAAAGTATACGCAAAACAATATCAATGTGTTGCTCAATCTGGCTGCCGGTGTGATGTTGTCCGCATCTTTTTTTGCGCTGTTGGTGCCGTCGATGGAAAGATTGATTGCCGTTGAAGATGATATTCATGTGGCCGGTTTCTTATATTGCGGCGCTGTCAGCTTGGGCGTGGCATTGGTGTGGATTTTAAATATTTTATTGCCGCATGAGCACAACAATATGGTGCGTCACGGGCCGAAATTTGACTTAAAAAAAGCGTGGCTGTTTATTATTGCTATTTCTTTGCACAAGTTGCCTGAAGGTTTGGCCGTCGGCGTTGCTTACGGTGCGGAAGAATTTGTCAACCCGACAAGTCTTGTCATCGGTATTGCACTGCATAATATTCCCGAAGGCTTGACAATGGCGATTTCGCTTGTGGCGGCCGGTGAAGCCAAGTTAAAATCAGCCTTAACGGCCTTGATAATCGGTATGATACAGCCGTTGGGGGCGTTATGCGGATTGCTTCTTGTCGGGGCAACGGCAACATTTATTCCGCTTGCGATGGCGATGGCGGGCGGCACGCTTTTGTTTGTGGTTATCAATGAAATTTTGCCCGAAACATATGGTTATAAAGAGACGGAAAAATCCGCCTGTGCCGTTTTTGCCGGTTTTATCATCATGAGTTATCTGTTTATGGTTTTGGGTGATTGATTGCTTAAA
>JAGCTK010000021.1 GCA_017963715.1 Alphaproteobacteria bacterium
ACCCCAGATGTGAGCGGTGCCATGTGCCGAGCCAACTAAACTCTTCGGCCCAATTTTCTGTTCAAATCTGTAACGACCGATACCGGCTGTACCCAAGACTTCCCATTCACCATAGCAACCTAAAGGCAAGATACCTAAAGCATCAATACCATATGCACCATATTCAGTGTGAGATTTAACGACACCGAAATATTTTTTGGTTGCATGTTTTGAAAGTTCACCAAAAATTTCTGTTGCAAAATAAGGTGAAATTTTTGCACCGGCAACAATGGAAGCTGAATGATATTTACCGGGAACACCGAACAGATTGTCTGATTTGTTGACAAAGTTCAAATTATAGTCAGCACCGACATAAGGTGTCAAATCTGCTGCTTGAGCATTCAAAGCAAAGATGCTGGCAACGCCTGCGAGTAATAAAGTTTTTTTCATAACATTACGTCCTTTATAAAATTTCATAAATTAATTTATGCATATCATCCTACATGGTGTAGAACAATATGCTATAGACATTAGTCTAAAATTTGCGGTTTGACAAGCACTTTTTTTCACTTTTTGGATATATATGTGTCAAAGATGTGATTAATATCAGCCTTCTTCTTTAATCAGCAGGCAATTTGTGCCGACAAGCAGAACAATACACGTCGGCGCCCATGCGGCGAGCCAAATCGGGATATAGCCGTTGATACCGAACGCATAAATCAGTTGGAGTGAAAAATAAGTCACAAAACCGACGCATACACCGACCACAACCATAAACATCACGCTGCCTTGCCGCATGCTGGGGCGCAATGAAAATAACGAGGCAATCAGCACCATAGCAACAAGCAAAAAGGGCGATGCCCAGAGCGACAAATAGCGCATTTGATGCCTGACAGCCGAAAATCCGGATGTTTCATAAAATCGGATTGTATCGGGCAAAGCCCAAAAAGAGATGGCGTCCGGGTCAACAAAATTTTCTTTAATGCGCTGCGGTGTGATGGTTGTTTCATATTCATATTGCGAAAGTGTTTGCGTTTTTTGGCCTTCTTCAAAAATTTGGACGCCGCGCAATTTAAAGCGTTTGTCTTTTAAGGCGCCGACCAACCCTTCAATCCGGCGAATGATTTGTGAATTGTTGTCCATTTCCAAAATGGATACATCCTGCATGGACAGCGTTTCGTCTTTTTCCTGTCTTAAAGACTTGGCCTGTACAATCAATACCTTATTCTTGCCTACGGCCTCACGAAGCCACAAGCCTTTGCTTGAAAAAAGCATGGCTGTCGGATCGCGCGTGATAAAGCGATATTTTAAGGTGGCATGCATTTCATACATCTTGGATGATATCGGATTAAACAGGGCAACGTTGATGACACCGATCAAAAACACGCTGATTAAAACCGGTTTTAAAAAATGCCACGCTGAAACACCGCTTGACCGGATAATAACATATTCGTTGTTTTTGCTTAAGCGCCAAAATGTCATCATGGCGGCCACCATCATCACAAACGGCAAAATTTTATCAAGTGTTTCGGGCAGTTTTGTGATGGCATATTTGACAACATAACTCATGCCGGTGTCGTCACGCCCCGAAATACGACGCAAGGCCTCGATAGAATCAAACATCATAATGATGCCTGAAATGGCAATCAAAGAAAGCAAAAAAGCGACAACAATCTGTTTTGAAACATATCGGCCGAGAATCGAGTTATACTTCATCGCAATAAAACCTTTTTTTATTGTGTCTTAAAAGTAACTCATTGATAAATAACGCTCAATAGAATCCGGAAAGATAACCACAATATTTTTGTTTTTCATGTCATCACGGCGACCGATTTCAATTGCAGCCTTTAAGGCCGCGCCTGCCGAAATACCGATGGCCAGTCCTTGTAAAGCAGCGCATTTTTGGGCAAATTCAAAAGCCTCTTCGTTTTGGACGGTGATGATTTCATCAACGAGTGTTTTGCGATAAAAAGGCGGTACAAAATTGGCACCGATTCCCGGAATTTTGTGCGGGCCTGCCATACCTTGTGACAGCATCGGGCTTGATTGCGGCTCAACAGCGACGACTCTTAAATC
>JAGCTK010000181.1 GCA_017963715.1 Alphaproteobacteria bacterium
ACACGTGATGACAGAACGGTTGAACGTAAGAAATACGGTAAAGCGAAGGCTCGTCGTTCGTACCAATTCTCAAAGCGTTAATTGGAAAAAAGAAAATATATTGTATTTTCAATGGGTTGCAAGAAATTGTGGCCCATTTTTTATATTCACATAACCTTCACATAAGCCTTGACATACCGAAATTAAAGAGGAGGCCGTGTCTCAAGACAATAATCATGCTCAGAACATCGAACCTGAAAGCAAAGGGGCACTGCTTGCAAGATTGAGAGGTATAAACCACTCAAAGTCAAGCGCATCTTCAACGTCTACGGCATCCACAAACAGCCACACTGCATCAAGTTTTGGCAAAACATCGGGCGGCTATGATAGAGGATAACGGACCGGTTAAACTTCAAATTTAAGCCCATCGCCTTTTTTGATAACGGTAACGGTTTGCCCGTCTTTAATCTCACCTTTGAGCAATTTTAATGACAGAGGATTTGTCACCATTTGCTCAATCAAGCGTTTGAGCGGTCTGGCACCGAAATCTTGGTCGTAGCCCAAGGTGGCAAGCAACTCTTTGGCCTCATCTTTAACATCAAGCGTGATATGGCGCGCATCAAGCCGTGCTTGCAGGCGCTTGAGTTGAATATCAACAATCTTTTTGATATCATCTTGTCCTAAGGCGTGAAAAACAATCACTTCGTCCAAACGGTTGATAAATTCCGGCCTGAAAAATGATTTTAAGGTTTCACGAATGTCCTGATTGTTTTGACCTGTTCCCAAATTGGACGTCATAATCAAAAATGTGTTTTTAAAATCAACCGTTCGCCCTTGAACATCGGTTAAACGTCCGTCATCTAAAACCTGAAGTAAAACATTAAACACATCGGGATGCGCTTTTTCAACTTCATCAAATAAAATCACCTGATAGGGCCGGCGACGCACGGCTTCGGTCAAAACACCGCCTTCATCATAACCGACATATCCCGGAGGCGCGCCAATCAAGCGTGCCACGGCGTGCTTTTCCATATATTCCGACATATCGATTCTAAGCAAAGCCGTTTCATCATCAAACAAAAATTCCGCCAAGGCTTTGGCAAGTTCTGTTTTGCCGACGCCGGTCGGACCCAAAAACAAAAACGAACCGATGGGTTTATGCTCGTCCGACATTCCGGCACGCGATCTGCGCACGGCGTTTGAAACCGCAACCACAGCCTCGTTTTGACCAATGACGCGACTGCTTAAATTGTCTTCCATTTTGAGGAGTTTTTCTTTTTCGCTTGTCATCAATTTGTCAAGCGGAATACCCGTCCATTTGGAAACAATATTGGCAATCATATCCGGTGTAACGGTTTGAAAATCGGCTTCTTCCGCGGCTTGTTCACTCAAAAGTTTGAGTTTTTGTTCAATCGTTAAGTCTTTTGCGGTAATCTTTGCGCTATTCATATTATTCTCCTAAACGTTATTTAAATAACCAAAAAGATTATATAATAAAAAAATCGCTTTTACAAGCGATTTA
>JAGCTK010000182.1 GCA_017963715.1 Alphaproteobacteria bacterium
GCTGATTGATAAATTTAAAAACCAATTTGGATGTACCCGTGCCCGAGAACAAAATATCGCCATAGTTGAACAAACGTCCGAAAATACTTTGATGCATTTCAACCGATTCAATTCTTTCGCGATTGAGTTCTTCGGTTGTCACATTGATGATGCCCGTTCTTCTGACCACGCGTTTGTTGGTGCAGACCATTTCAATTAAATTACGTTTAAGCCAAGACACACTCGTACACATGAGCAGTGCCAAGAACACAAGCCAAATTGCACCCAACTCAAGAAGTTGCATCGGTGAACCGCCGGCCAATTGAAAAGTCATCCCGACAGCAAAGAAAAATTTGATACAACACAACAGCGTTAATGTAAACGGAATGATAAGTGCAAAATAGTGCAACCGACCAACCAAAACAATTTCCTCACCGGGAGTTAAGGTACTGAGCGTATAGCTGTAGCGTCCGAGCATGCAAAGTCTCCAAAATCTATTTTTTTATAAAATAGCATATAAAAAAAAGATTTGTCAAATAAATTTCTCAAATACTGTTCACTTTTTATCACGGCGCAATTTTGACATCACGTTTTTGCTCAAAAATTATGATTGCTTTTTGCCTTGTTTTCATTTATATTATCAACAGTTTAAATGTTTTGGACAACCTTTGATGACAAGATTTTTTGCTTTATTGATATGTAGCGTGTTTTTTGCCTTATCCGCAACGGCCGAGGTTAGTTTTGAGGCCGGTGTTTCAATTGAGAAAGAGGCCGAAAATTCTGCCCTTGCCAAAGATGAGGCTATGCGCCAAGCCTACCGCGAAGCCTTCTTAAAAGTGGCCGAACGTTTAACCAGCAAAGAAAATGTCGAAAAATTAAATGAACTGACCGATGAACAACTGATTCATTTTATTAAAGAGACGGATGTTGTCGCCGAAAAATCGGGCAGCAATATTTATATGGCTGATCTTAATATCAAAATCAACGGTGAACTTTTAAAACAATACATGCTTGAAAATCAGATGATGGAAATTGTTTCGACTCCGGCCGAAATTTTGGTGATTCCGACGTATGCCGACACGCAATATCAGGGCAAAGTTTTGTTTGAAGACGGCAATATTTGGCGCGATACCTTGCTTTCAAAAGGCACCATCAAGGCCGGCAATCTGACCATTACCATTATTGCTGACAATCCGAGCAATCGCGCATTTTTGACGGCGGACAATGCTTTTTATATGAGTGAAGACGTCTTTGAGCAGACCAAACTCATCAATAATGCCAAAAATATTTTCACCATCCATGCCGTTCGTGCCGGCAGCGGCAATGTGGTTTTGGTCATCAAACCGTATAACGAGCCAGAAAAGCGTTTGGTCGTCACCGATGATGAAAACGACCCGTTTGAAAAAGCCGTTCAGGAAATGGTTGACTATATCTATAATTTTATGCGCCAAAAAGATATTGATGAAAGTTCCTATAAAAGCAAAATCAATGTCCGTTTTGAATACCAAAAACTCAAATCGTGGCTTGATTTGCAAAAACTCTTAAACAGCACACCCCAAATCAAGAAAATCGACACGGGAGCGATGGCAGGTGGTATTGTCAGTTTCGGAATCGAGTTTTCGGGCACGCTTGCCTCACTTGAGCGTGCTTTGAAAGAAAAAGGCCTGACTTTGATCTTTGAAGACGGCCACTATCTGATTAAATAACGCTTACACCAAACCGTATTATCACAATCACAAAAGACACAAAAAAACGCCGGAATAATTTTCCCGGACGTTTTTCTCAGATTGGTATTAAATAAATAGAATTATTTAACAGCGTCTCTCAAAGCTTTACCTGCTTTAAATTTAGGAGCTTTAGAAGCAGCAATCTTGATTTCTTTACCTGTTGCAGGATTGCGGCCTTTACGAGCAGCGCGTTTTGCAACTGAGTATGAACCAAAACCAATGATTTGAACTGTTTCGCCTTTTTTCAAAGCCTTTGTAATGACAGCGATACCTGCAGCCAAAACTTTAGAAACTTCAGCTTTTGTTGTGCCGGCTGTTTTTGCAACGTTTGCAACGAATTCTGTTTTATTCATGTTATATTTCCTTTCTGTAAGTTAACAAGGTTATATACTAAACCTTACAAGCAAATGTTAGCGCCTTCAAAACAAATGTCAAACAATTATTTGCGTTTTGTGCATTTTTTTTGCATTTTTTCCTTATTTTATCGGTTTTTTGGGGTATTTGACACATTTTTTGCCCGAAAAAACGGGGCGAATCGGCAAACGAATCGAGCAAGGCACAAAAAAACAGGCCGATTCGCAAAATAGAAAAAGCACCCTTGAAGGGTGCTTTCTCATTCCTTTTTGGAATCCTTTCTTGGAGTGAGCCAACGAGGCCCGACACCGATACTGTATGACAGCGTCACGGATAGCAACCCTGTGCGGGTTGTATCGTTCGGCCTCACAATCGGAAGAATTTCATACATAAGTGAAATTCCCCAACTGTCATCAGCCGTCGGATTAGCGTTTCCGTTGTTTTTCTCTCTCAGTCCGAACAGGTGACGATACTCTAATCCGCCGCCGACCGTGACGCCGCTTCCGGTATAACGATAACCGGTTTGGTCGGCATCTTTACTGTGAATATAGCCGACGGTGCCGACGATATTCAAGCGATTTGTGACAGCGGTGTTTTCAAGCAGGGCGTACTTTAATTGTACGTCTGTCTTGAAACTGAGGTAGTTTTTGTCTGCCTTTACGGATTCTTTTTCATACCTACGCGGCATAAACAAGAACTCAAGTTCTGTACCCATTCTGTGTTTTTTACCGATACCATCCTTTCGCCAACTGATTCCTGCCACCGGCTGAAGCGTGCGATACCAATCAGGATCGCCTTTTTCCAAAAACCATCCGGCACCGGCATTGAAGCTGATAGATGATCCGTCGA
>JAGCTK010000022.1 GCA_017963715.1 Alphaproteobacteria bacterium
ACAGGTGACGACACCAAAAACCAACGCAAAGCCTCCGAACCGATATTGTCTAGCACCTCATTCGGATCAGGATAGTTTTTGAGCCTTTTTGAGAGTTTTTGACCGCCTTCGGCCATCAAAAGCCCCGTGCAGATACAATTCTTAAATGCCGGTTTGCCCATCAACGCCGTCGACAAGACGGTCAATGTATAAAACCAGCCGCGCGTTTGGTCCATCGCTTCCACAATAAAGTCTGCCGGAAAATGACTTTCGAACCAGTCTTTATTTTCAAAAGGATAATGCACCTGCGCATAAGGCATCGAGCCAGATTCAAACCAGCAGTCAAACACGTCGGAAACACGGCGCATCATTGTTTTGCCTGACGGATCGTCGGGGTTTTTGTAAACAACATCGTCGATAGAAGGCTTGTGCAAATCTTTAACATCAAAGCCTGTCTTTTGTTTGATTTCTTCAATCGAGCCGAAAACATCAATACGGTCAAACTCCGGATTATCAGAACGCCAAACCGGAATCGGCGTACCCCAAAAACGATTGCGTGAAATAGACCAATCACGCGCGCCCTCGAGCCATTTGCCGAAACGTCCGTCTTTGATGTGATCAGGCACCCAGTTGATTTCTTGGTTGTTTTTGACCATCTCATCTTTGACATCGGTCACTTTAACATACCATGATGACATCGCCTTATAAATCAGCGGTGTATCGGTACGCCAGCAGAACGGATAAGAGTGCGTATATTGCTCTTTTTTAACAAGCAGATGATTTTCTTTGAGCCATGCCATAATCGGCTCGTTGGTCTCAAACACCTGTTTACCCGTATAATCCGGCACTTCGGATGTAAATCTGCCGGCCTCATCCACGGGGCACACAACAGGAAAGTTTTCGTCATAAGCACGGCAAGCATCAAAGTCATCTTGACCAAAACCGGGGGCAATATGCACCACGCCCGTGCCGTCTTCGGTCGAGACAAAATCACCTGCCAAAACTTTGAAAGCGCCTTTTTGCTTCAAATCCTTAAAATAGCCGAACATCGGCTCATAAGAAAGACCGATTAAATCAGAGCCTTTCATGGAGCCCACTTTAGTGGCGTGTTCCAACTGTTTTTTATAAGCACCTAAACGCGCTTCGGCCAAAACGTATTTTTGACCGTCTTCCTCCATGATGGCATAGTCAATGTCTTTACCGACAGCCAGCATCAAATTTGAAGGAAGTGTCCACGGTGTTGTGGTCCAAACCAAAATTTTCATGCCGTTTTCAAGTTGAAACATGATGGTAATGGCCGTATCCGTCTTTTCCTGATAACCCAAATTGACTTCAAAGTTTGAAATCGGCGTTTCGGCCGCCCATGAATATGGCATCACGCGAAAGTCTTCATAAACCAAGCCTTTGTCATAAAGGGTTTTGAAATTATGAATCACACTTTCCATAAAAGAAAGGTCCATTGTTTTGTAGTCGTTTGAAAAATCGACCCAACGCCCGATGCGCTTAAACATATCCACCCAGATGGATGAATATTTCAACACGTCACTGCGGCAAAAATTGTTAAATTTTTCAACACCGTATTCTTCAATTTGTTTGCGGCCCGACACACCGAGTTGTTTTTCGGCGGACATTTCGGCCGGCAAGCCGTGGCAATCCCAGCCCAAACGGCGTTCGACTTTTTTGCCGATCATCGTTTGAAAACGCGCGACCACGTCTTTAACATAAGACACCATAATATGCCCGTAGTGCGGTGTACCGTTGGCAAACGGAGGTCCGTCATAAAAAACAAATTCAGCGGCACCGTCACGATTGTGCACCGATTTTTCGAAAGTTTTATCCTCAATCCAAAATTTGAGGACTTCTTTTTCAAGGCCCGGAAAGTCCGGCTTTGCCTTAACTTCAGCATAATGTTTCATTTTTTTACTAACCTGTATAAAATGTGTGTGAATTCGAAATGGATTGTTTGAAATTTTAAATATAAAGATGCATCCCCTTAGGGGATAATAATCAAAGGTATTTTTCTATTAAAATAAAGCATCTTGTTTCTTTTAATTCATCAAATTTTCTTCAAGATACAACAAGTTTTAGAACGCGTCAATAAAAAATTCTTGCAAAATACATAAAAATTTGACATACTTTGTGCGTCGTTTAAGAATCAGACGACGGTGTCTAAACAACACCTTCAAGCAAAAGTCTCCTTTAAAGAGGAGTTCTTGAAATAAGGCATTTTGCACGAATAAAAGAGACTGTGCTTGAACAGTTGTTTAGCTCCTCCACTTTGAGTTTTGTTCAAAGTGGTTTTTTGTTGAAAACAAAGGAGCCGTCAACAATGTTGAAAATTTTTAATAAAAAAGAAAAAACATTTGATAGAGAGAATCTGTTTTTAGGTTCTCATCCTATACTCCAAAATTCAGAAATCATCTTCAATGGTCACAATAATATTTTAGTCTGTGATAAAAATGTGAAACTTATTGATTCAAGACTTTGTTTTCAAGGCAATAATTCTCTTATCTATCTCAAAGGCGGCGAATACAAACTGTCGGTTGATATTTATCATCATTCGGTATTGTATGCAGGGGAAAACAATTTTTTTAATCAGGCACTCAGCATCATTCTTTCAGAGGGGAAAAATGTCTTTTTAGGTGATAATAACAATTTTTCCTTAAATATATGGATGCGAAATTCTGATGCGCATTTGATTTATGATATTACCTCCAAAAAGCGCTTAAACTTTAGCAAAAGCATATATATCGGCGATAATATATGGATTGGGCAAGATACTTTTATTCTCAAAGGTACGCACATCTGTTCCGGTAGCATCATCGGCGCACAAAGTGTTGTGGCAAACAAAGCCATATCGGCGCACAGTTTATGGTGCGGCAACCCGGCAAAAGAAATCAAAAGCAATGTTTGTTGGAGCAGATCATGTGTTCATAAGTGGCAAAAAGAAGACACCTTAAAAAACAAAGAATACGACAAACGAAAAATATCGTTTTCAAAACGTTTTTTATACGACCAAGATTTTATTCAAATAGAAAAAACGCTGGAAACATTAACCAGCGCGTATGACAAATATCTGTTCTTAAAAGAAATATAATTTCGAATTTCAATTATAAATTATCTGTAAAAGTATTGTGTTTGACGTGCCGAATCGGTGCTTCGTATGTGCGCAGGATATCCTCTATTTCGTCATCCATTTCAAAAATCAGCACTTTTTGCGATTCATCCAAAATCGGCGGCAACTGATCGTCCAAATAGTCTAATGCGATTGTCTCATTTTCCGAACGATAAAGCGTTGCATGCTTGCCGCCATCATAAAGCAAAAACGGCCTAACCGGCTCATCCGGACGCGACTTAATCAAAAAAATTAAAATATCTTCGTTGGTGATAATAACTTTATAGTCTCTTTCCTGTTCCATCAGCGCATGAACTCCTTACCTTTTTTCCGACACGCATCCGAGAGTTTACCAAGCCCTTTTTGCATATCCGAAGCGATTGTTTTGCCAATATTATGATCCGAACCTTTGGCAAACTGACCGGCCAAATGAACAGCCCCGCTCAACACCACGTCGGCCACATGCAACCCCAATTTTGCCACTTGCGATGCAACACTAACACTAATCAGTGTCACGCCTGCTGCCTTTTTTGCAATTTTTTTACCATCCATGGCCAATTCTTTCGAAGTTATCATGCTTTATATTATAACGCATTACAGATGTTTTGTCAATCCACCATATACGCACGCTCAATTTTGCATTTGTGCCATCAATGTTTGCAACTCTTGATACAGGCTGAGGTAATACTCAAAATCGGCCTCGGTTGCATCCGGTTTGGACAGTTTGAGTTTTGCATCGTTTAAGTCATATTGGAGTTGCTTGATTTGCACACCGGTCAGCAAATTTTGAATCTGCTGGCGGATACTTAAAATATTGGCTTTTTGCTTTTTGAGCATCTCGATTTCCCACAAATCTTTCAACTCTTTTTCAAAGCCGTTGCCTGCCAAAAAGGCCTGCATGTTTTCGGCCGATTCATTTTTGTGTACACATTCAAAAAGTTGCGTTAATACAGGCAAATACTTAAACTTTGATAAATCAAACATCAAAATTTTTTCTTCCGTTTCTTCAATCAACGACGGATACACAATCAACGCACTTAAAATAAAACGCAAGTCCACATCATTTAAGGGTTGTTTGTGTTTGAGGGTTGTCGGATTTGCTTTTTTAGGCGCACTTTTGTATGTTAAGCCGTAAGCCTCCGCAATACGTTTGCGCATTTCCTGCACATAAAACGTGCGCACATCTTTGTCGGTGATTTTTGCAACTTCTTCTTTTAAGTTTTTTTCAATCAAAGCCTTGCGCTCTGGCGTATCGGCCGGCTTACCGCGTGTGTTTTTTTGCCACAATAGTTCTGTCAAAGGCATCGTCTCATGAAACAATTTTTCAAACTCATCGGCACCTTTGGCACGCAAAAATTCATCCGGATCCATTTTATCCGGCAAAAACATAAACTGCAACGAATAGCCGGGTTTTAAAATCGGCAATGCCCTGTCAATCGAGCGAATCGCCGCCTTGATACCGGCCGCATCACCGTCAAAACACAAAACAGGCTCACTGACCACTTTCCAAGCCTGCATAATCTGTTCTTCGGTTAAAGCCGTTCCCATCGGTGCTGCCGCATACGAAAAACCGAATTTATCAAGCGCAATCACATCCATATATCCTTCGCATATAACAAGCCGTTTTGCTTCATAACCCGCATCACGCGCAAAGTTATAGTTGTAGAGCATTTGACGTTTGTTAAACAAAGTTGTTTC
>JAGCTK010000023.1 GCA_017963715.1 Alphaproteobacteria bacterium
GACATGACAAGAGAACAGGTAATGTACAAGTACAATCGTTTGTACGCGATGATGCGTCGTGCCAAAGATATGGGTGACGGTACATTGCGTGAACTTAAAACCGAACGCAGATTCTGGCAGTATAATGACGAAATGACGGCAATGGTCACTTTGCTGGGTTGCGGTGAGCAGGTTCCGGAAGGTACGGGTGAAGGTTTGAAAGACTTATTTACCAATAAGTTTAATGATATATTATCTTCAGGTGAAGGCAACAACTACAACGTCGGACAGAGTTTGGCCGAAGGTTGTGATGATGATAAAGGTCAGTGGTTGTACGGCAAACGGGAAGTTCCGGCTGACGAACAGCCGGCTGATCCGACGCCGCTTCCGGAGCCCGCAGGTATCAAGACTACTGAAACACCTGTCCAAACGCGTGCAATGCCGAACCCTCCGGCACAACAACCGACACAACCTGTTGCTAAGGTTGGTGTGGCCTCACGTGTGACAACGGACGGTAATTCAGCACACACAGGGCATGGTTCTATCGTGCAGAAAGATGTTACGGATACACGTAGCGGCCAAAATATGTTGAATAATGCCGGTTATGATTATTAACTTGCAATATAGTTTTAAGAAAGCCGCACTTAATGTGCGGCTTTTTTGATGAGATTTTCGTGGTGTCAAACAGAAAAAAGTGCTTTCAAAGTTAAGTCTTTACTTCAAAATTTTTCGTGTTATAAAAGAGTTGTTAAATCAAAGGAAAGAATATGAAAAACGAAACTTTATATCAGCGTGCTTTGCGTGTGTGGGGTAAAGAGCCTCAAATGCTCCAAGTGATTGAGGAAATGAGTGAACTCACCAAAGAAATTTTGAAAAACGTCAATCGCAAAAAAGACAATGTCGCCGAAATTATTGAAGAAACGGCAGATGTCGAGATTATGCTTTCGCAACTCAAATGTTGCTATCAAATTGCCGATGAGGTCGAAAATTATAAAATCGAAAAACTCAAAAAAATCGAAAAAAGGCTCGATGAATGGGAAGAGACGCATGACAAATAAAACACCGGTTCTCGAAATCAAAAATCTGTGTGCCGGTGTTGCCAGCCAAGAGATTATCCAAAATCTGTCTTTGACAATCTATGAAGGGCAAGTGCATGCCATTATGGGCCCGAACGGTGCAGGAAAATCGACACTGTCACATGTTTTGACGGGTAAACCGGGCTATGAAATAAGCAAAGGCGAAGTGCTTTTTAAAGGACAAGATTTGGCCAAATTAAAGATTGAAGATCGCGCAAACGAGGGTTTGTTTTTAATTATGCAATATCCGGTGGAAATTGCCGGTGTGTCGTTTATGACATTCTTAAAACATGCCATCAACAAAAAACGCGCTTATCAGGGCTTGGCTCCGCTTTCGGCTCCGGCATTTATCAAATTGGTGCATGAGGAGGCCGATAAACTCAATATCAGCGACGATATGCTCAAACGTGCCGTCAATGTTGGTTTTTCGGGCGGTGAAAAAAAACGTATGGAAACACTTCAAATGGCACTCTTAAAGCCGTCGCTTGCCATTTTGGATGAAGCCGATTCGGGCCTTGATATTGATGCATTAAAAGTTGTATCAAAAGGAATCAATGACTTAAATGACGGCAAACGTGCGCTTTTAATCATCACGCACCATCAAGATTTGCTTGACTATATCGAGCCCGATTTTGTGCATGTGTTTGCAAACGGTCATATCATCAAAACCGGCGATAAAACTTTGGCCTATGAACTGGAAGCCAAAGGATATACCGATTTTATCAAAGAGGCCTCATGCAAGAGTTGTTAAAAAATATCGTATGGCTTGAGGATGACAATCCCGTCCTTTTTGCATGGCATCAAAAAGGTCGTGCGGCTTTTAAGGAATTTCCGACCAAAAAAACGGAGGCTTATAAATATACACCCGTCAGTGAGGTTTTAACCCCAGAAATGTTGAACGTTAAGTCGCATGTCAAGGATGATCATTGCGACCATGGCGCGCACCATTTGCCTTTTGATGCATATGAGTTTTGTTTTTGCGACGGTCATCTTCATCGACATTTTCATGCGGGTGACGATATTGAGGTATTACCGATTGATGAAGCCGTCAAAACAAACGAGATTGGTGCGTATTTTGCAAAAATAGATTTGGCACAATATCCGTTTGCGGCCTTAAATACGGCCTTCTTAAAAGAAGGGTTATTTATCAGAATACATAAAACGCCCCAAAAACCGATTGTTTTTTTGTATCACAACAAAAATCGCGGCTTCAAAAATATCCGAAATGTCATTGTGGCAGATAAAGGCGTGAAAGCCGAATGGATTGAAATGTTTGAGGGCAAAGACGAGGCCTATTTCTTAAATATCGTCAATGAAATCTTTGTCTTAAACGAGGCAAAACTCACACATCATAAGTTGCAACATGAGGGAGAAGAGGCCGTGCATATTGCCTTATCTGATGCGCATGTCAAAGAGGGCGGGCAATATCAAAGTTATGCTTTTGAAAAAGGGGGCAAATTGGTGCGCAACGAAACGCATGTGATGCTAAACCAGGAAAATGCCTCGGCGCGTGTCAATGCGGCTTATCACTTGCTTAGGAAGTGCCATATCGATACAACGACCAATATCGAACATTTGAGTGAAAATACGCGTTCCGACCAACTGGTACGCGGCGTCATTGATGACAAAGGGCACGGTGTTTTTCAGGGCAAAATCCATATTGCGCCCGATGCGCAAAAAACCGAAGGCTATCAAATTCATAAAGCGTTGTTGCTGTCGGATGAAGCAAAAGTTGATGTTAAGCCGGAACTCGAAATTTTTGCCGATGATGTCAAATGCTCGCACGGTGCAACTTCGGGCGATTTAAATCAAGACGAGATATTTTATCTTGAATCACGCGGCATTGACGAGACGTCGGCACGACAAGTTTTAGTCAATGCTTTTTTGCAGGCGGCATTTGACGATGTTGAAAATCCGGATATCAAAAAATTGTACCCGTCGGATTAAGATTTAGGATAGGCTTTCTGATATTCTTTTTCGAGTGTTGCAAGCGATACTTTGGTGTATCGTTCGGTGGTCGAAAGCGATTCGTGTCCCAAAAGTTCTTGAATGGCGCGCAACTGACAACCCTCATTTAAAAGGTGGGTAGCAAAAGAGTGGCGCAACGCGTGCGGCGTGGCAGTGTCGGCCAGGCCGATTTCTTCGCGAATTTTTTTCATTTTGCGTTGGATAATGCGCGCCAGCAATCGCTCACCGCGCGTGCCGACAAACAGAGGTTGCCCCGCTTGTAAAGTGTGGGGACAATGCTTGATATACGCTTCCACGGCTTTGATTTCGGCCGGCAAAATGGGCACAAGGCGTGTTTTTTTGCCTTTACCTTTAATCATCAAAGATGTTTGATCGGGCGTGATGTCACCGACATTGAGGCTGAGTGCTTCGGAAATGCGAAGCCCCGAGCCGTATAAAAGCAACATCACCGCTTTGTCACGCAAATCTTGCCATATCTCTTTGGAAGGTTGGATGCTGTTTTCAATCAGTTCAAAAATATCGGGCACATCAAGGGCCTTTGGAATAGATTTTTCGGTTTTGGGCGAAGATATGACGGCAATGGCCGTGTTGTCGACGTGATATCGGCGATTTAAAAACTTAAAAAAATTTCGGACAACGGAAAGTTCGCGCGCAAGAGATGTTTTTTTGAGGTTTTGTGCCGCGCGATGGCTGATATAACGCCTAAAATCCGTAACGGATGTCTGGCTGAAAAAATCGGTATCCGCAGGCTTGAAAAATGCCATAAAAAAAGACAAATCGCGCACATAAGCCGCGACGGTATGGGGGCTGTATTGCCGTTCGTGTTGCAAATAATGACACCACGCTTCAATCCACTTTTGGACTTCAAAAGGCATATCGGATATTATCTTTTTGTTCATGACAGCCATCATAGCACGGGTTTGTTAATTTTTATTAAAACGATGGTTTGTTATATTGCGCGCTATATCTCAAGAAGCTCTTTTTGATTGCGCACAAAATTGAGCATTAAGGTGCTGTTCAAAACCAAAATCCAACTGAAGATAAATTCGGATAATATATTGTAAAAATATAAATTGCCGCCGATATGGGCGCGTAAAAAGCCGGTTGTTAAAAGAAAAAGAAGAAGGCACACAAATAACAAAAGCCCGAATGAAAAGAGAATTTTTCCAAATTGGCCGGAAGTCTTTTTAGCAATCAAAGACAAGTTTTTAAAAACATTTCCTTCAATCAAATCAGCAAGAACGGCATAAAAGCGCAACATCACGAGTGGCACGATAAAGCCCGTCGAAACCAAAGTAAAATAAAGCGCTTCGACCCACCAAATCGGGTTTGGCACACGGCGTATCAATAAATACATATTAACTCAACACAAATAGAAAAAGATAGTAATAAAGTTCCAAAAAAATTAGTTTATGAATTATTTGATTTTATAAATAGTGGTAAACTTCCTATTTATCCAACTTGGTTTTCTATATTAACTGACAAACAAAAGCAAGAATTATTGGATGATATGCTAAAGCAATTTACTGAAAGTTTACATGAAGGCGGTAAATTAAATTTGAGAGAAAGTTTAGTCTTATATCACAATTTGAAGAAAGGATAAAAAATGTATTTGATTCATGAGCAGTTAAGAGAAGATAATACACCTGAGTATATAGTTGATGAAAAAATTAATGGTCATTTAATTGAATCATTTACAGTAACCTTATCTCCGCATACGTGTTCTTGTCATTATTTCGCCGAATCAAATAATAAACTAAATCATTTTCATATTAATTTAGTTGAACATTGGATTAAGAATGGTAAGCCGTGTGCAGCTATGTATGCTAAGTCAAGAGCAGGTAAAATTGTAACTTTATGCCCAGGCTTTGTTAAAGTTAAATAATCCAATTATTTTATTTTTTGACTAGTTCTAATTATAAAATAGTTGGTGATTGGAATTTGAATGA
>JAGCTK010000183.1 GCA_017963715.1 Alphaproteobacteria bacterium
ACGCAATTTGTTCATTGTTTGTTGAAGAAACTGATCCTATCCATAAAGCGACGATTATTCCGAGAGGTCGCGCACTCGGCATGGTGCAACAATTGCCCGAAAAAGATCAGTATTCGTATACAAGAGCCAAAATGCTTTCAAGATTGACGATTTTGATGGGCGGACGTGTGGCCGAAGAATTAAAATTCGGCTATGATGCCGTGACATCGGGCGCATCTTCGGATATTGCGGCGGCCACAAATTTGGCGCGTTCAATGGTGACCGAATGGGGTATGAGTGATCTGCTGGGTCCCGTGCAATATGTCGACAATTCAAATGAGGTGTTTTTAGGTCGGGCCGTGACGCAAAATCAAAATATGAGCGAAGAAACGGCGCGCTTGATTGATGCCGAGATTAAACGTTTGGTCAATGAGGCGCATGAAGAAGCGGTCAAAATCTTGAAAACGAAGAAAAAAGATTGGGAAAAAATCGCCAAAGCGCTGATAGAATTTGAAACCTTGACCGGTGATGACATCAACGCCGTCATCAAAGGTGAAAAAATTGACCGTTCGGCAAAACAACCTGTTTCGGAAGAGAAAAAGACCAAGGCTTCCGTGCCGGAAGTATAAAGGTTTGCGATTGCGACCGACAACATTAAAACAGCATCAAGCCGGCTTTGTGCCGGCTGATTTTTTGTTGCATCAATCACTTAAAAATGTTGCATTTTGTTTTGAGATTAGGTACATTATACCTCGGGTGGCCGGGCAGCCGCGCTTTGGAAAGTAAAATCCGAAAGTGAGGAAAGTCCGGGCTTCATGGAAACAGGATACCGGATAACGTCCGGCCGGAGAAATCCGAGGGAAAGCGCCACAGAAAATTACCGCCAAGGCGTGCTTTGGTAAGGTTGAAAAGGTGGGGTAAGAGCCCACCGCCGATTCAGCAATGAAGCGGGCAAGGTAAGCCCTATCTGATGTAAGACCAAACGTGGTGTATCAGGAATTATTCCTGACGGAGCGTTTCCACTCTGTCCAAGGGTAGGTCGCGCGAGCAAATCGGCAACGATTTGTCAAGATGAATGGCTGTCGGTATTATCTTTGTTGGTAAAACAAAGCAATGATATATACAAAACCCGGCTTACAGGCCACCAAGTTTTTTTTGATAAAGAAGGCAAAACGGATGGAACAAAAAACTTTTAAAACATCATTTCAAATCGAAGGTATCGGACTGCACAGCGGTCTGCCGTCGGTTGTGACTTTTTATCCGGCCAAAGAAAATACGGGCATTGTTTTTGAAAAAGACGGTGTTGAAATTAGGGCACTTTATGACAATGTGGGTGATACGCAAAATTGTACCTGCCTTAAAAAAGACGGCGCAACCGTTTCGACGATTGAGCATTTGATGTCGGCGCTTTATATCAAAGGGGTCGATAATGTATGTATCAAAGTTTCAAATTCCGAATTGCCGATTATGGACGGCAGTGCCAAAGTCTTACTGGAACGCTTAAATCAAGAAGAAATTGTGAGCCAATCGGCGCCTAAAAAGCGATTAATTGTGAAAAAAACCGTGCGGTTTGAAGATGATAAAGGCAATTTTATCGAACTGACACCTCCAAAAAAACAAGGGCTGCATATATATTTTAAGATTGAATTCGACTCACAAATTGTGGGAACGCAAATTTTTGATGCCGATATTACCCCCACGCTTTTTGCAAACGAAATTGCACCGGCGCGCACATTTTGCGAAAAATATCAAATCGACTATTTGCGTGCGCACGGCTTAATTAAAGGCGGAAGTTTAGATAATGCGGTGGTGCTTGACGGCGAAAAAATCTTAAATCCCGAAGGTTTTCGCGTTAAAAATGAGTGTGTCAACCACAAAGTGCTTGATTTGATCGGGGATATGTATACCGCAGGTTATGCCATTGAGGCTGATATTAAGGCTTATCGCACCGGCCATTTTCACAACAATGCGGTGCTTAAAAAATTATTTGAAAACAAAGAAAATTATGAAATTGCAGAGGATTAAAACATGAAAAAATTTTTGATGATATTGTCTGCCGCGCTTGTTTTGAGCAGTTGTGCCGCCAAGAAAGAAGATACAAGTATGCTTTCTGCTGAAACGCTTTATACCAAGGCGTATCAACGCTTGAACAAAACAGAGTATGAAAAAGCGGCCGAATATTTTGAAAAGGTAGAAGTTGAGCATCCGTATTCTAAATGGGCGGTGAAAGCAAAACTGATGGGGGCATACGCACATTATAAAGCCGGTAAATATGATGATGCACTCTTAAGCCTTGATCGGTTTATCAAATATCATCCGGGCAACAAAGATATTGCCTATGCGTATTATATGCGTGCGATTTGTTGGTATGACCAAATTTCGCCGGCGGATAAAGACCAGACGGCAAGCAAAAATGCTTATGATGCCTTTAATGCCGTGATTAAAATGTTTGGCGATACGGACTATGCCAAAGATGCCAAAGCAAAAATGGTGTTGGCACTTGATCATGAAGCCGCGCACGAGATGGAAGTCGGCCGGTTTTATCTTAATCAAAAAAACTATTTGGCGGCGCTCAACCGTTTTGATGAGGTGGTGCAAAAATATCAAACCACTGTACATATTGAAGAAGCGCTTTATCGCGAAACGGAAGCGTATACGATTTTGGGCTTAACAAATGAGGCCAAACGTGCCGCGGAGGTTTTAAACTATAATTATCCCGAAAGCCCTTGGAATAAAAAAGCACAAAAACTTGTAAAGTAAGCCGATGCTGACGCACCTTTTGATCAATAATGTTGTGTTGATTGAAAAATTGGAACTCGATTTTTCAAACGGCTTGACCGTGTTTTCGGGTGAAACGGGTGCCGGTAAATCTATTTTGCTTGACAGTCTGGGATTTGTGCTTGGGGCAAAAGCCGATACGGGGCTTATTCGCAAAGGCTCGGATAAAATGTCGGTCACGGCGGTTTTTGAGGGGGTTGAAAAAGAATCGCCCTTTTATGCTTTGTGTGGTGAAAATGAAATTGAAACCTATGATGAGATTATCATTCGGCGCACATTGACCGCGGACGGCAAAAGCAAGATTTTGATTTGTGATCAGCCGATCAGTGCCAAATTACTTAAAGAATTGGGCTCGTATTTGGTTGAAATCAACGGGCAATTTGATAATCACGGGCTTTTAAATACCAGCACGCATATCGACTTTTTGGATGCATTCGGCGGATACCAAAAAGCACTTGATGAGGTGCATGTCGCTTATAGCCGGATGCAATCGGCGCACAAAAAATTGCAAACGGCATCGGCAGATTATCAAAGCGCAGTTGAAAAAGAAGATATGCTCAGGCATTATCTTGCAGAATTGGAAGCGTTGCATCCGCAAAAAGGCGAAGAAGATACCTTAAATGCCAAACGTCGCGAGATGATGTCGGCCGAAAAAATTTTGGAAAACTTAAACGAAGCGTATCAATCTTTGCAAGGGCAGGGGTTAGCCGGACACATCAGGCATGCGATGGGCTCGATTGATAAAGCCAATCGTTTAACAGACGGCAAGTTTGATAATGTGGCAGAGGCCTTAAATACCGCACTTGTCGAACTCGATGAAGTCAGCGCACAGTTAGAGAATGCTTCGACAAGCATTTTTTATGACCAAAATCAAATCAACACCATTGAAGAACGGCTTTTTGCACTCAAAGATTTGGCACGCAAACATCGTTGCGGTGTTGATGATTTGGCAGATGTTTTGCAAAAAATCAGGGCGGATTTGGTGGTTGTTGAGAAAAACGGTGATATTTTGGCCGCGCTTTCAAGAGAGGCTGACGAGGCGGATGAATTATATCGGCAAAAAGCGCGCGTGTTGCACGAGTGTCGCGTGAAAGCCGCCGGCGAGTTGAGTGCAAAAGTTGAGGCGGAACTCAAATTTTTGAAAATGGCAAAGGCTTTGTTTCGCGTTGTTATCACGCCGCTTGAAAACGGTCAAGCCACATCTAAAGGCACGGATGATGTCTTTTTTGAGGTGGCAACCAACGAGGGTACAAATTTCGGCACACTTTCTAAAATTGCCTCCGGCGGTGAATTGGCGCGTTTTATGCTGGCCATCAAGGTTAATTTGGCGGCAAAAGGCGGCGTTAAGACGCTGATTTTTGATGAAATTGATGCCGGTTTGAGTGGTGCGGCAGCTGAGTCGGTCGGTAACAGACTGTTTAAATTGGCAAGTGCCGGACAGGTTTTTGTGGTGACGCATTCGCCGCAAGTGGCCTCCTTCAGCCAGACGCATTTTAAGGTGGTCAAATCAACATCAAATGGTATGACGCAAACGGATGTTTTGCGCCTTTCGGACGCGGAGAAAAAAGAGGAAATCGCGCGGATGTTGTCGGGCGAAATCATCTCGGATGAGGCACGCGCCGCCGCCGAAAAGTTAATCAAAACGGCTTAAATTTATTTATAACGGATTCTAAAGTTGACCGTGTCCGTGCCGGCCGCCTCAACGGCTTGACGCGCTTCTTCAACGGTGTAGATACGTTTTCCCGTAAACCCTGTCAATTTTCCGTTGGCATCATAATAGGCTCTGCTGCCGTCAGCCTGCTTTTTAGAATACGGGGCTTGTTCCATATTATATGTGCCGTCTGCATAACCGGCCGCTGCCATATTTGCTTGACACTGTGCCAA
>JAGCTK010000184.1 GCA_017963715.1 Alphaproteobacteria bacterium
ATTTTTTTCATATTTTTTTCCTTTAGGTCAAATAGTTTAAATTTCTGATGTTTCAACTGCTTTTTATTAAAACATATTTTTTATTTTTTTTCAATAAAATATTGCTAAAACTAAAAAAATATTCTATCTATAAGGCTGATGTAAAAAGGAAATAAAATGACAGATTTAAGTTTGATCAGAAATTTTGCGATTATTGCCCATATTGACCATGGAAAATCGACACTTGCCGACCGAATGATTGAGTATTGCGGCGGCCTATCGGCCCGCGAAATGACTGAGCAGGTGCTTGATAGTATGGATATTGAAAAAGAGCGGGGAATTACCATCAAAGCACAAACCGTCCGCTTAAACTATCAAGCCAAAAATGGCCAAACTTATCAGTTAAATTTAATGGATACACCTGGGCATGTGGACTTTTCATATGAAGTTTCACGCTCGCTTGCATCATGCGAAGGCAGTGTTTTGGTTGTGGATGCCACACAGGGTGTTGAAGCGCAAACGCTTGCCAATGTTTATTTAGCCATAGATAATAATCACGAAATTTTGCCTGTTTTAAACAAGGTTGATTTACCCTCGGCCGATGTGCCAAAAGTAAAACAACAAATTGAGGATGTGATTGGACTTGACACAACAGATGCCATCGAAACATCCGGCAAAACAGGGGCAGGGGTACCCGAATTATTAGAGGCGATTGTTCAAAAATTGCCGGCACCAACTGGTGATGATAATGCACCTCTTAAGGCATTGTTGATTGATAGTTGGTATGACAGTTATCTCGGTGTGATTATTTTGGTGCGTATCTATGACGGCGTATTAAAAAAGAAAACGAATATCAAAATGATGTCAAACGGCGCCACATATCAAGTTGAAAAAGTGGGTATTTTTACACCGAAAATGCAGGATATCGATGCCCTGTATGCCGGTGAAGTCGGCTTTATCACGGCAAGTATTAAATCTGTTGATGAAACACATATCGGCGATACCATCACCGATGTTAAAAATTCGTGTCAAGAGGCATTACCCGGTTTTAAACCATCCGTTCCCGTTGTGTTTTGTTCGATGTTTCCGACAGATTCCAGCCAATATGAAGCGCTAAAAGATGCTTTGGCAAAACTCAAATTAAATGATGCAAGTATCAATTATACCAACGAAAATTCAGAAGCCTTGGGTTTGGGTTTTAGATGTGGATTTTTAGGCCTGCTTCATATGGAAATCATTGAAGAACGTATCAGTCGTGAGTTTGACTTGGATATCATTACGACAGCACCATCCGTGGCTTATAAAATCCATTTATCAAACGGAGAGGATATTATGCTTCATAATCCCGCGGATATGCCAGATTTATCAACCGTGCACTCAATTGAAGAACCGATGGTTAAGGCAACGATTTTGGTGCCGGATCAGTATTTAGGAGCTGTTTTGAAACTTTGCACTGAGCGACGCGGCGAACAGGCTGAATTAACATATATCGGCTCGCGCGCAATGGTTGTTTATCATATTCCGTTAAATGAAATTGTTTTTGATTTTTATGACAGATTAAAATCTATTACAAGCGGATATGCCAGTTTTGATTATGAATTGACCGGTTATCAGGAATCGGATTTGGTTAAAGTTCAAATTTTAATCAATGAAGAAAGTGTGGATGCATTGGCATTTTTGTGTCACAGAACAGAGGCTGAAGCGCGCGGACGTCGTATTTGTGAAAGATTAAAAGATCTTATTCCGAGACATTTATTCAAAATTCCGATACAAGCAGCCATCGGCGGACGTATTGTTGCCAGAGAAACCATCTCAGCTTTAAGAAAAGATGTAACGGCAAAATGTTATGGCGGCGACGTGACGCGTAAACGCAAACTTCTTGATAAACAAAAGAAGGGTAAACAACGTATGCGTCAATTCGGTAAAGTAGAAGTTCCTCAATCAGCATTTATTGATGCGTTAAGATTGGGTGATGACTAAATTGTGAAGAACCATCCGGCTAACGCCGGAGGTATCTAAAGTTCCCTCTAAGCTGCGCTTGCCAATCCGACTGAAAGTCGGCTTGGAATTCGCTTTCCACCGGCTGACGCCAGTGGTCCAAAGCATTTGATGTTATCAACAGGTCTTTTACCTAATAATAAATTTAAAAAAATATTGTTGTTTTAGTATATGACTGTGTATGTTGTTGATTATTTTTTATCAACATATTTATTAGAAATGACAGATATTTTTTATGATGTTTTTTAAAAGGGTTATAAAAATATATGATATATTATAAACATAATTCACAAGGATGTTGATAATTTATGAACATGTTTATAAGTGCCTTTAAAGGATTTAAATATC
>JAGCTK010000185.1 GCA_017963715.1 Alphaproteobacteria bacterium
AAGGCATCGATGGTCATCGCCATATATCCGCCGCCGATCAGATGCGGCACTTCTTCCGTCACATCTTCGGTTTTGCGCAGCGTTTTGACCTGCTTGAGTTTTTCCTCATCAAATTTGGCGCAAGCGCGCACTTTGCCTTGGCTTGTCACATCGGTCACCAACAGTGAAACCGGCCCGTTACCCTGAAGTTGCAGTGTAAACAGACCGTCAAATTTGAGCATCGCTGAGCACAATATACCAAGCGCCGTCACCTCGCTTAATGCCGCCGACACATTAACGGGATAATCGTGATGTTTCAAAATATCATTTAACACACCGTCCAAACGTACAAAGCGGCCGATAAATGCCCCGTTTTGCACAAAAAACGATACACAAGTGTCAAAATTTTTATTTTTCAATTTTTAAAATCCTTATATAATCAATCTAAAACATATCACCTATTTAGTTTAATTTGAAAGATTTTTCAAGAGATGAGTTTAAGCACCAACCAAGGGCCCCAAAAAAAGCCCAAAAAAATCACCAAAGTACGCTTAAAAAACATCGGATTATATTATCTTGAACGTTATGAAAGTTCTGTTCAAAAACTGCGTGATGTTTTAAGACGTCGTATTGATAAATATGCATTTGCAAACCCCGAAATTGACAAGCAATCTTTGTATGCCTTGGCAGATGAGGTGATTGCCGAATTTGAGACTTTGGGTTATGTCAGCGACAGCCGTTTTGCCGCGCTCAAAGTCCGCGATTATTTGTCGGCTGGCAAATCGGCACGTTATATCAAAACAAAACTCAAATTACAGGGTATTGATGAGCAAATGGTTGACAGTCTTATTCAACAATCAGACTATGATCCCTTTGAAGCCGCCAAATTGTTTGCCAAGAAAAAGCATATCGGCCCCTATCGCACCTCAAGCGATTTGAAACAACAAAATTTCAAAAAAGACATGGCAACGCTTTTGCGTGCCGGTTTTGATTATGACATCGTTTGTGATGTGTTAAAAATCGAACCTTCATCCGACATCGAATTTTAACGCGAAATTGCAAGGAAAGCAAGCCTATCTTTAACGCAATATTTACAAATTCCGTGTTATTATCCGAAATAATTATAACGAAAAGTCGGATAATACGATGTTTTTCAAACGTTTTGGCGTTTTTGTGCTTGGTTTGATATGCGGCGTCAGCTTAAAAGCGCATGCCTATATTGCGCCACTTTCGCCGCAGAGTTTTGAACAACTTTATGCCTACGCGGCCGCAGGCAAAGTTGATATTCTCACAAATGCCGTCAGTCGCGGTATGAATATTGATTCCATCAACTCAAACGGCGATACTGGGCTTTGCGTTGCGGCCAAACGCGGCAACAGAAGGGCTTACAAGTCATTTTTAACGGCCGGTGCTAACCCGTCGCATGAATGCACATGGGACATCAAAGGTTATCGCGAATTTATGCAATCCGTCATTTCCAATCCGGTCAAAAATTTAGATACCGCAGCAGTTGCAAAATACGGCGCAACCGGCATGAGTTGGACAACCAAAGCCCTCATCGGTGCCGGCGTTGTCGCGGCCGGAGGAGGTGCGGCACTTGCCTTTTCGGGCGGTGGCGGTGGCAGCTCAAGCGACCCGAATTGTATCCACGGCTATCGCAACAAGGATGATGCTTGTATATGTCATACAGGTTATGACGGCCCGAAATGCAACGATTGCGCAACAGGTTACGGCCATTACGGTACATCAAACTGCTACCCCGATATTCCCGACTGCGGACACGGCACACAAGTCGGCGGCGGTTGCAAATGTGATACCGGCTATGCCGGACCGTCTTGCCATGCCTGCGCATCCGGTTACGGTTTTGATTCTACGGGTGTTTGTGTGATACAAAGTGCCGATATGCTCGGAAATAGCGTCAACCGAAATTACAACAAAATAGGCGCGATATACTTAGACAGCACAACGTATCAAAACGTCTACGGTTTGTTCTATGATGCGGAAGATACGTATGGCGACAGAGCACCTCACCTGCCCCAATCAACATTTGTCAACGCGCACGAATATTTAAGAGATGTTGATGCCACTTCAACAATCGGATCCGCCGACATGCCGGTGCACAACATCGGAACAAACACCGAGAGTATCACAATTAACAAAAACGGTAGCGGTCATGTCTACGGTATGTATTCGTCCACCGCTGAAAATATCTATCATAATTATCTTTATCTTCAAAGCGGTATTGTAATCGGCACTTTAAATGCAACCACCAGCATCACTTCCAAAGGTGATGGCAATGTTTACGGTATGTATGGCAACGGCGATTTGTACGGTGCCTATTTTGACGGTATTGCCGGCCAATATATCAGTGATGATGATCCGCCGGTAACGCTTTATTCCAACCTTCATATGAATTCGACAATCCTTGCTTCCAATATCGGATCGGGCGCGGTATACGGTATGTATAACGGCTCCTCGACAGGCACGATTTATAATATGAACAGCACGCAAACTTACACAGATACCGACGATATCGTGCATACACTCTCACAAACAACTTCAAGCGTCATGGCGGCCAATTTAGACTCGGGTGATGCCTATGGCCTTTATTCCAAAGGGGAAATTTATCATTCCGGCACACTAACAACAACGGCCAATACGGGCAACGCCTACGGTATGTCGGCTGCAACGAGTATCACGGCCTTGACAAGTGCCAATGTGACATCCATCGATGGTAAGGCCGTCGGTATGTACGGCCTTGGTGACGGTGTCTTTATCAATGCCAATTATTTAACCGTCTCATCAACCAATTCGGATGTCTACGGTGCGCATTTGCAAAAAGGCGGTTCGTTTGCCAACGGCGGCCAAATTAAAGTCACCACCACCACAGGAAATGCAATAGGCGTATATGCGCATGATGTCGGTATGACAAACTCTTGGGGTACATCAAACGGCGCTTTGATTGTTTCAACCACAACGGGTGATGCTTATGGCGTGCATATGACAGGAAATTCTACCCTTAACAATACATCTTCCATCAAAGCGAC
>JAGCTK010000186.1 GCA_017963715.1 Alphaproteobacteria bacterium
CAAGGCACAGACCATATACAAAACTTATGATAAAAACATGTTTATTCATCGTCGGCACTCGCATAATTTTGACAATAGGTGGCGATGGCATCAATCGCCGACAGTTCCAAATCACTTGCCTTGATTAAGAGCAAATCTTTTTGCGCATTAATATCCGCGTTGCTCAGTTCACTGTTGCCCGAGGTTTGACTGCGCATATCGTCTGACGTATCTTCTTTGATTTTATCAAATTCGTCATCCATTTTTGAAGTATTGAGATATTTTTGCTTCATTTCATAAGCAACCGCCATACTGTGCGAAATGGCTTGCGCATAGATTTTATGAAACTTCTTTTTGTTGTTTGCCGCCTCCGCGGTATTGCTTGCATTGAGCATATGACAAATTTTATTGATACAGCCCGTCATAATTTCTTCATTGACTTCGGGATCCGTGTCGCTGCCCGTCGTATACCCGATATCACAAATGTCTGCCAACTTATCCGGCAAAATTCTGTTGCCGTCCGAATTTGTACCGAATTTTTTAGGCGCTTCCGTTTCCTCAGCCTCTCCCGTGCTGTTTTGGCAATAATTGGCGACGGCCTCAATTGATGACAACTCAAGGTCGCTTGCCCTAATGTTAATCAAATCTCTTTGGGTATTGATATTAGCGGTCGTCAACTCGCCATTGCCGGATGTTTGACTGCGTTCTTCACCCGAAGTACTGTCCTTGACTTTTTCAAGTTCTTTTTCCATCGCCGATGTATCGAGATATTTTTGCTTCATTGTATTACCGACGGCAAAACTTGAGGCCACAACCTGTGCGCGAATTTTGTTAAATTTTTTTTTGTTTTCGGCCGCCTCGGCAGCATCACCGCCGCTCATCATAGCGCAAAGTTTATCAATGCATTTCATCGCCACATCTTCGTTGATGGTAAAATCTTTATCGCTGCTGCCGTCATAACCGATACAGCAAATCGCCGCCAATTCATCCGGCAAAACCCGGTTGCCGTCGGCATTGGTGCCAAACAGATTGCATCTGCCTTCTTGCGCAAAACTTATCGATGTTTCCATTTTATATGAAACTTTTTTAAATGCCTTCGGGCCGGCCGTTGTTGTGGCAGGCGTCTTTTTGATATTAAGCGTCTTGGTTGAAGCAGGCGCTGTTGAAACAGGCTTCACATCTTCTTTGACAGTCTCAATTTTAGGTGCAGCCGTATTGGTCACGCCTGACGATGTACCGAGTGTTACGACACCGCGTTTGATGCCGTCATCTTCTTTCAGATTTATTTTTGCATTGACATCTTTAGAAGTATTGACTTTACCCGTTACGGGGCCTGATGAAAATGTGCCGGAAGTTGAAGGTGCAATTTCAACTTTTTCATCACTTACATCTTTTGTCGGCACTTTTAATATGACTTTGTCGTTTCCTTTTTGCAATTTTGTCTCAACACCCGATGATGTTCCGAGCGTCACCACGCCGGGTGTTTTTTCTTCTTCGTCCCACAAATCGACCGGTTCAGTCAGTTTTATATTTTTATTCAAAGCCGGCTTTGTTGCGGCCGGCGATGTCGAAAGTGTCGAGACAACGGGTTTATCACCTTCATCATCCCACAAATCTTTTGTATCTTTCAAAGTTTTATCCGCGCGCACCGTCTGTTCTGTCTTCACGGTCTTTGGTATGACGGCATCAACCTTTTCGGCGGGCAGTTCTTTTGTTTCTGCTCCTGCCGGAACGATGTCATTTTTAACGGTAAAAGCCTTTGGTGAATTTGTATCTTGAGGCAATGTTGCCTTTTTTCCAAAAACTTCTTCATCGTCTTCAATCTCAATTGTCGGCTGATCTTCCGTGTTTTCAACACCTCGGACATCATTGACTTTGTCTTGCGTATTTTGATAAAGTTGCTGACCCTGATTAAGAACACCTTGTGCCTGCGACTTGGCCGCATCTACACCGCTTTGATACAATTGCTGGCCTTGATCCAATGCGCCTTGCGCCTGCGCTTTGGCATTATCCACCATTCCTTTGGCATCATCGACTTTGGCTTTAGCATCATCGACTTTGGCTTTAGCATCATCCACTTTAGATTTAGCCTCATCGACTTTGGACATAGCCTCATCATATTTACTACGCATTTCATTGATTTTTTCTAAGCGCTGTTTTTGCTTGGCAATTTTGGCTTCCAACGCGTCTTTTTTGGAGGCCAAATCTTTGAGTTTGTTCAAACCACCCAATTTATCGCCGATGGATTGCTGAATATTGACCGTTGAAACGGTTTCCTGCACAGTCGAAACCTGTGCCTGCCCTTGTGCCACAAATGTTTTGATATTATTAAACACCGCACTGATATCAAGAGTCGGCCACTGTGCGCGAGCCGGACAGGTGTATAACATTGAGCATACCGTCACGCCCAACATCAAACTAAAAATATTCTCTTTCTTCATAGCCGCCTCCATAATCTGCCCTGATATAAGTCATTATACCATATTAAATTGCTTTTACAAAATAATTTTACTTAAATTATGCAATATTTAAATATTTTGTAACAAAGTTTTCTTCTCCGTATTCTTTGATTAAACTTTCCACAAGCAAAACATTCTTTCGGCCCGAATTGTAAAGTTTCAAATAGGGGCCCAAACCGCCTAAATTGACATCCAAAATCACCGACTCACCCGTTGCCGGACGTGAGAGCAAAATCGCATACGGAAAATCGCGATATGATTTACCGAACACAAAATCAAGTTCGTTTTTGGTCAAATTCCAAGTGGCATAATCGGCCGGCATGGCTTGCGGGTTACGGAAGAACAAAACTGTTTGACATTGGCCTCTGATCACCTCACCGACGCCAAGTCGGTCAATAATATTCGGTTGTTGGAAAGCACACAGATAAGCTTGGCGTTTTTTACGACCTTCTTGCAAACCGATGATAAAATAATCTCTAAACATCGGGTGCTTCAGCATCGGCGCCGTTTCATCGATCATAATCAGCGACGGCACACCTGTTTCACCCGTTTCACTTTGGATACGGTGCATGATATAACTGATGACGGCCGGCGCTAACGTGTCGTCTTCAAAAATATGCGTAAAGTCAAAGGCCATAAAACGTTTTGATTTCAAATCCAAACTGTCATTTTCGGCATTAAAAATATTGCCGTATTGTTCGGGGTTCACCCAGCGATAAATTTCACGCCGCATATTGCCTGTCGGCGAAAAACAACTTTTATACAGGTTTTTCATCACGCGTTCTTCAGGCTTCAAATATTCAAACGCGGTTGTAACGGCACGCGCAATTTCACGATCGGACAAAGCATCATCCGTTAAGGTAATGGCTTTCATCCACCGACGCAAAAATGCTCTGTTATTCGGTGTATCGGCCGCATCAAACGGGTTTAACGACACATTCTTGTTGTCGCCGTCAAAACCGACATACGCACCGCCGATAGAACGTGTGAATATCTCCGCACCTCTGTGACGATCGAAGAAAAACACTTTCAAATCTTTGTGCCGCATCGCTTGGCCGGCCAAAAACGTCAGCAAGGTTGTTTTACCTTGTCCGGTCGGACCGATAATGCAACAGTGTGCCACCGCGCTTTCTTCCGATGACACGTGAAATTGAAAACGATAGGCCGAACCGCTCATCGTGCGAAACACCGTAATGGCGCCCGGACCCCAGTCGGATTTATCAAAACCTTCGGCCGGTTTATCAAGCGAAATGGCCAGTGCCACAATGCGTGACAAATAACGATATGTTCTGGGATAAGTATCATAGGTCGGAAATTGGCTGAAAAATGTTGCCTGCGCCACCCAACCTTCGCGCACCGGCGTCACCGAAAATGTTCGGCAAATACGCTGCACTTCGCTTTCGCCGAAATCCAATTCTTCTTTGGTGGCACCTCTTAAGATGATGCTCATCGAATATTCGGTCAAAGCCTGATAATCGGCATCACTGTCTTCGATTGCTGCCAAGGCTTCGCTGTATTGTTCAATCACACCGCCCGAAAATGATGTCAAACCGGCCATACGTTGTTGTTGCATCAGCATCATTCTGGCTTGCGGTTTAAAAATCGGGCGCACATTGTGCATCAACACCAATTCGCAATCAATGGCCAAAAGCGAAATCACCATACTCTCGTCCATATAATCGCCGGTGGTTCGGATGCCCATCACAATCTCATAAAGGTCTTTGTCACCCGAGAAAAAGTGGATAATACCCTTTTCTTTTGTAAAATGGATATGATCGGCTGTCAGCATTTCATTGAGTTCCGAACCGGTCGCATGTCTTACCTTCGGTTCGGGTTTTGAAATCGGGCTGCACAGTCTTGAAAAAACATAAAACGGGCTGTCTTGCGCCGGACTTTCGGCATTTTCATACATCTGAAAAACGCCATATTCACCGAGGGTTGCAATAATTGTCTGACACGCATAGTTCAAATCTTTTAAGGCATCTTTTCGGTCAGGCACGCTCACAATCATATAGTGTGTATTGGCATAAAGTCTGTCCATATTGGCAGACCACACTTCCGACACTTTTTGCAAAATATCATTGTTAAAATCGCCGACTTCAACCTGCTGTTCCGTGCGTTCACGAAGCGTAATCACACGACACACCACCGACAATTCCGACAAACTGTCAA
>JAGCTK010000187.1 GCA_017963715.1 Alphaproteobacteria bacterium
AATTGAAGACAAAGGGCTTTAATATGCTTCTTTCGGTATCTCAAGGTTCGGTTAACGATCCGTATGTGGCAATATTGGAGTATAACGGTAATAAAAAGAAAAAGTCGGTTGATGTGGCGCTTGTGGGCAAAGGTGTGACCTTTGATTCGGGCGGTATTTCCATTAAACCCTCAAACGGTATGTGGGATATGAAACAGGATATGGCCGGTGCGGCTGCCGTGGTCGGTGCCTTGAAAGCCGTTGCACTTCAAAAATTACCGGTTAATATTATCGGTGCGGTCGGATTGGTTGAAAATATGCCCTCAGGTACGGCAACACGTCCGGGCGATATTGTTAAATCGATGTCGGGGCAGACCGTCGAAATCTTGAACACGGATGCGGAAGGACGTTTGGTTTTGGCAGATTTGTTGTGGTATGTTCAAGATATCTACGGTGTCAAAAAAGTGATTGATATCGCAACCTTAACCGGTGCCGTTACAGTCGCACTCGGAACGGAAATGGCAGGTCTAATGGGTAATTCGCAAAAATTGATTGACCAAATCAAAAAAGCAGGCCAAACGGTTGGGGAAGAAGTGTGGCAGTTGCCGCTGAACAAAGCCTATGATAAGATGATGGATTCGGATATTGCCGATATGAAAAACATCAGCGAATCGCGCAATGCCGGAACGATCACGGCAGCCTGCTTCTTGCAGCGTTTTATCAAAAAGGATACCGCTTGGGCGCACTTGGATATTGGCGGTATGGATAAAGAAACCAAAGGAAAGCTCTTAACACCGAAAGGCGCAACGGGGTTTGGTGTGAGGCTTTTTGATCAAATCATCAAAGATTTGTAAAAAAAACGCTGTGATACGGTAAGCGGCAATTTGTCAAAAAAGGAGATGATATGTCCCTTCGATTAGAGTGTGTGACGTGTGTGCGTAAAATTTTGGAAGAGCATGTCTTTTTTAAGGCGTGCAAACAAAATTTCAGGCCGCAGGATTTGCCGTTTGCCAATTTTTTGATTTTAACGGCATTGCGGCGAAAAGCGGTATTGGATAAGGTGTTTGCAAAACTTATCAGAAAAAAAATTCCGCATAAAAACAGAATCTTGAATGACGTCTTGCTTTTAGGCGCAACCGAAATTTTGTATATGAAAACGCCTGATTTTGCGGTGATAAACGAATATGTGCAAATCGCCAAGCAGTTAACCGATCGTTTTGCGGCCGGTATGATCAATGCCGTTTTGCGTCAAATTGCCGCGCAAAAAGATGTGCTGAAAAATGGTGTGTGTTTTCCGGCGTCTTTTAAGCAAATGTTGGAAAAAGATTATGACACCGCACAACTAAAGCGAATGGAGGAAATGCTGTTATTTGAGGCGCCTGTTGATTTGACGGTAACAGATAATCCTTTGTCGTGGAAAAATCAAAGCGATATAATTGTTTTTGAAAACGGAACCGTGCGGCTGACGGATACGCAAAAAAACGTGACGCATATGGAAGGTTTTGATGAGGGCGGTTGGTTTGTGCAAGATTTGGCGGCATCACTACCGGTTGGTTTGTTGGGTGATGTTCAAAACAAAAAGGTGTTGGATCTTTGCGCGGCACCGGGCGGAAAAACAGCGCAATTGCTCGCGCGCGGCGCGATTGTCAAAGCGCTTGATGTATCAAGTGAGCGCTTAAAAACACTGCAAGATAACATCGAGCGATTAAAACTTAAGCAAAATTTGAAGATTGAATGCGCCGATGCCGTAGATTTTTTGGAAAACAATTCGGAAATGTTTGATGTGATTTTGCTTGATGCACCGTGTTCGGCCACCGGTACATACAGAAAACATCCCGAAGTGCTTTACCTTAAAACGACGGAAGATGTTGCCGGCCGTTTGATGTTGCAAAAAAAATTGCTGAATGCGGCGGCCTCGCACGTTCATCCCGGCGGAATACTGGTTTACTGCACATGCTCGCTTGCAAAAGATGAGGGTGAGGGGCAAGTCGAAGCCTTTTTGAAAACGCATTCCGACTTTGTTTTGGAGCCGCTTCAAGTATCACGTTTGAAAAAATATGAAGCAAAAACTGTGGCACCTTATCTTTTTGATAAGCAAGTTTTAAGAACTTTGCCGTATGATATGAAAGAATGCGGAGGTATGGACGGTTTTTTTGCCGCTTTTTTGAAACGACGAATGTAAGGGGAAAAAATGCTCGGAACAATTTTGATGATGGCGGTTTGTACGGCATTGAGCGCGGCTTTGGCCGGTGCGGCCGTTATGTTTTGTGCAAAAAAGAACTTTTTTTTACATCAATACAACTTTCGTTATGATCAGTTTATATATTTGTTTGCCATATTGTGCTTCGGAACATTTTGTGCCGTCGGTTTTGTGCCGGATGCACGTGATGCGATTGTTGATCCGTCGGTGCTCAAATGTGCGTACGGATTTGTGGTCGGGTTGGGTTTATACGTTTATTCGCTTTTTGATGAAAAAAAATTGTTTAAACTGCTGATTGTCGTGGCTTCATTGGTGGGCGCATTTTTGAGTATTTCGTCCGATGCGGTGATGATTGTGCACGTGATACCGCCGTTTGTGTTTACATTGTTATGCGGTGTGGTGATGGCATTGTTTGCCTTGAGTTGCGGTGTGCTCAGCCGGTTGCTTGGCGTTTTTGAAACCGTCATCAGTGTTATGTTATTTGGCGTGATATTGTTGTTTGCTGTACACGGATTGCCGTTTTATATTGCCCTTGCGGCGTGCGTATGGCTGGGCGTTTGGGTGGTATTGCGGCAAATGAATATCGCACAAAATACATCTTTGTTGGCATCTAATGGTTGTATCGTGACGGCATTTGTGTTTGCGATGACGTTTGTAACCGTCGGCGTCAATGAATTGTGTGTATCATCAATGATGATATTGATGACATATCCTTTTTGCGAATGGGTGGTGGCACTTGTGATGATTGATATCTTAAAACGCACACCGGCCGTTTTATCAGAACAGACCGTTTATTTTCGCGCATTTGAAAAAGGATTGCCGCAAGAAACATTATATGTCGCTTTGCTCAAACTAAATATTTTAAATGTGATGTTGGCGGGCTTTCAATTGTTTTCACCGAATGCTTTGACACTTCCGCTGATTGCAATTGCGTTGGATGGGTGGTTGATGAAAAAATTGTATTATTTTGATGAGCCCGATTTGACTTTGAAAGCGGCAAACGCGCAAGTCGTGGATAATGTCAAAAAAAGTATCCATGATGCCAGAAAAAAGATGGACTGAGCAGATGGTATTTTGTTTTTTTAAATCTCAAAAAAAAGCCGCAGGCAATTTGGTTGAGCAACAGATAGCAAAGATCAAAGTGCTGGTTTCTTTTTGTGATGAAACAGCATATTTACAGGGCCAAAAAATTTTGACACTTGTCAAAGCACAATCTTTTGTGGATGCGACATCATCAACCGAATCGGGCAGTAAATACATCGCGGCGTTTGAAAACAATAATTTTTTTGATTTGTGGGACAGCGGGCTTGATTTGCTTAAAAAATATCAGTCGGATGTTTTGTTGCGTGTTTTTGTCGTGCAGAATCGCGTGCATATCAAATTTCAAAATACAAGGATGTATCAATCGGATAAAATTCCGTTTTTTTCGGTTTTGAACAGTCTTGATTTGCCGCTGACTTATTTTCAATCGGAACAAATGCCCGCACAAATTTCGGCATTGATTGTCAATATTATCATTGCTTTATCAGGTGCTGATAATGTGATGTATCGCAATACGTTTACAAAAAACTTGAAGTTTTTGAGCCAAAATAAAATGCCTGACAATACGCCAAACGCATTTTTGCCGAATATGCTTAATTTTTTGGCGTTGATGTATATGACGCATAAATATGAGACTTTCCGCCAAAGAGATGCAACACCGGTTTTGAACTTGCTTAAAAGCGCATTTAAAAATGCCGATTTGAATGATGTGATTGTGCAGGGAAACTTGTATGCATGTTTGGGGCAAATGTATCAATGTGCGCTGGCCGACCAAAATGCGGATGCCTATTTATTGATCAGGCGCGCGACACAAAGCTATAAAAAAGCTTTGAAATATTTTAATCGCTATGTGTTTGTATATGATTACGGACGGTTGAGCCTTGTGTTGTCGAACTTATATTTTAAGTTTTATCGCTTAAGCGATGACAATCAGGCTTTGCGAGATGCCATTGCGCACCTAAGAGAGGCTGAACAGATTTTTACAATGTCCGGTCATCCTTTTGTTTGGGCGGTGATTCAAGACAGATTGGGCAAATATCTGTCGCTGATTGGGGCAAAGTCACTCAATCTTGAAATCGGTCAAATGGCGGTGGAATGTTTGAAAAACAAGCAAAAGGTATATACAAAAGAATATGCACCGGATATGTGGGCGCAAACCGAAGCTGATATCGGTGAAATATATGACCACTTGGGCCGCGGGCATTTTAATATAGGTTTACTCGAAAAAGCGATGACTTGTTATGAAACGGCGATTGAAGTTTTTCAATCTTTATCGCAGACAACCAAAGTGCATGAACTTGAAATAACGATTTTGCGCACAACGGATGTTTTGGCACGCCGCTATTATGACGAAGTATAAGGGTAAAAAAGCCGGCAGATTGCTTATTGTGGCAGAGTAATCTTTATTTGATGTACTCTTCTAGTTTTTGATAATCAAAATTTTGCTCAGGGACTTCTTTAAGCTTCAAATCTTTGATACCGAATTTTTTTAGAATTGGCTGAGCCACTTGCGCGGCAAATTCGTATAGAGGGCAAGATGTATCATCTTTCGCAAGACAACTTCTGTGTAACTCCCAGGCCATTTTTCGGCAACCGCCGCCACAATATTGACGAATTTTACAATCTTTGCAATCCGTTTTACCAAGAGGTAATGTCTTAAACATCTGTGTTGGCTCAGAATACCATATATCTGCTAAAGAATTTTGGCGAATATTACCAAAAACTAAATTGTCAAATGCCGTACAAGGAGTGACATTTCCGTTTGGTTTAACGACAATAGACCATCTTTTGTATTCACAGCAACTATTACAATCGTTATACAGGTAATATTCAGGTTCATTAAGTAACTCAGACTTGAAAATAGAGCCGATTTGTACTTTCATACGCGATTTTTTGACCAAGCAATATTCCAACAATTCTTTGTAAGATTTAAAAACATCCTCCCATTCAGGCATGATAATATCTTTATGAAATATTGTTTCTCCTTGTTCTCTCGGTACGGATAGACGCCATCTGTTGATATTTTTTTGTTCTAGAAAGTGACAAAAATCCATCAACGACTTAACGTTATGTTTTGTTACCATCGTGTTGATGATAACGGGAAAACCTTCTTTATCCACTCTATTAATAAAATCGATTGTTTTTGCAAAAGTATCTTTTCCTCTCAGAAACTCATGCATTTCTTGAGTATATCCATCTAAACTGATAAAAAAGAAAGTGGTGTAATTCTCTTTTTTGAGTGCATCTATGACATCTTGTCGGTAAGTCGTTCCGTTTGTAAATAATCCGATGAAATGGATGCTGTTATCAGACAACCTTTTAATTATTAAAGGTAAATCCTTTCTTAGAAAAGGCTCTCCACCCGATATAACACAATCGGCAACACCCATGGAACCCATTTGGTCAATTAAATCTAACACTTCTTCAGTGCTTAATTCTGACTTATGACTCTCTTCTAAATTGCTCCGTCCGTAACAGTGCTTGCAGTGTCCAAAAAGATTGCAGGTTCCCGTGATATCAATATGGACTTCACGCAAAAAAGGGTCTCTATTTAACCAAGAAATGTGGATAGGATCTATTTGAGAATCATTATATCTAAGTAAGTTTTCGGCTTTAAAAACATCCAAAAACTCTTTTATTTCTTCTATGGAAGTGGATACTGCCGAGGCAATGTCTTCTAAACTGTGCGTCCCATCACAGAGATTTAATATTTGGGCATGTCTCTTTTCAATTGTGTATTCGTGGCCCTTTTTAAAATTATGCAAATACACATCATCAGCCGCACCCCTAACGCGGCAATCAACCAATACCGGAAACATACTTTTTCTGATCTATAATATATTTACCAGCTGTATGAATCAGCATCAACAGATGCTTTCATGGTTCTTGCATAAGCGTGTTTACGTCTTATTAATTTAAAACCCTTTAACATTTTATCCTCCACTGATAAAATTACTTACATAATAAATAAATACTATTTTCCTTTGAAAGTCAAGAGTTTTTTATTTGGTTGTGACAGCAAAAGAAACGCCCTAATAAAAGGGCGTTTCTTTTATACGTTGCGAATTATTCGCCCACTTTAAGCTCTGACATGTGCTCGAGCAATGTGCGTTTTTCATTGACATTTTCTTGGGCTTTGCTCAAGAGCTTTTCATAACGCTCGGGGTTCATCTTACTGACTACCTGGAAGCGTGTCTCCGTGGCCATATAGTCAGCCAACGGTTTGGACGGTGCTTTAGAATCAAGCATCAAGGGCGCTTTGCCTTGTTTGATGTTTTCCGGATTGTAACGATAAATCGGGAAAGAACCTGATTCGACAGCATCTTTTTGGTGGCTTAAACCATCTGCCATATTCAGACCTTGGTTGATGCACGGACAGTAGGCAATAATGATGGACGGACCGTCATAAGCCTCGGCCTCGTTAAAGGCTTTGATTGTTTGCATATCGTTGGCCCCCATGGCAACTTGCGCCACATAAACATTGCCGTAACTCATGGCTATCATGCCGAGATCTTTCTTAGCCAGTTCTTTGCCGGCTGTGGCAAATTTAGCCGAAGCACCCATCGGGGTAGCCTTGGACTGTTGACCGCCGGTGTTGGAATAAACGCCGGTATCCACAACCAAAATGTTGATGTTTTTGCCCGAAGCAATCGCGTGATCGACACCGCCGAAGCCGATATCATAAGCCCAGCCGTCACCACCAATAATCCAAACGGATTTTTTGATGAGGTAATCGGCAACTTCACTTAAGTGCTTGGCCTCATCTGTATTGATTGAAGAAAGTTCTTTTCTCAAAATTTCAACATAATCACGCTGCATATCAATTTCAGTATCCGTCGTTTGCGGATTTGAGACAATCTTGTCGGCAATATCAGAGAGTTTATCTTTTAAGCCTTCAAGGAGCGTCAATGCTGTCTCACGGCCATGGTCTATCGAAAGACGCATACCAAGACCGAATTCGGCATTGTCTTCAAACAGTGAGTTTGCCCAAGCCGGACCGTGACCCTTTTCGTCTTTACAGTAAGGTGTTGTCGGCAGGTTGCCCGAATAAATCGAGGTACAACCCGTGGCGTTGGCAACAACCATACGGTCACCGAAGAGTTGCGTCAAAAGTTTGATATAAGGTGTTTCACCGCAACCGGCACAAGCACCCGAATATTCAAAGAGCGGACTGATCATTTGGGTTGTCTTGGGCATATTTTTGACAACATCCGTGCGTTTGACATACGGAAGCGTTTCAAAGAATGTCCAGTTTTTCTTTTCGACATCCAAATGATTTTCAATGTGATCCATGTTAATAGCGTGCAGTTCGGCATTTTCTTTATTCTTTGCCGGACATGCCGTTACGCAAACACCGCAACCCGTGCAATCTTCAGGCGTAATTTGCAAAATAAACTTTTTGCCTGCAAATTCTTTGCCTTTATAATCGGCACGTTTTAATGTTGCGGGAGCATTTTTGAGTTCTTCATCAGTTGCCACTTTCATTCTGATGACGCCGTGCGGGCAAACAATCGAGCATTTGCCGCATTGGATGCAGGTGTTTTCATCCCAAACCGGAATTTCCGTTACAATACAGCGTTTTTCATACTGTGTGGTGGCTGTCGGCCATGTGCCGTCAACAACATCTTTGA